>NZ_NCVF01000020.1:0-180092 GCF_002096755.1 Streptococcus mitis | reverse complement strand
GATTTTTATCGCCCTAAATATCAAAAAAGAAAGGACGAAATTTGTCCTTTCTAGATTTTAGCTTTTCTTCAACCCACTACAGTTGACAAAGAGCCCATTTTTTAGACAGGAAATTTCATCTTTTTATTAACAAATAAAAGGACATTATTCTATCCAATAATAGAACAATATCCTTTCAACTAGATGCTCATTAGTCAAAATATTCTAAGGTTTTATTTGCTTAAGAGTTTTAATATCATAGGTTACTAAATCCCCATTCTTATTATAAAACTGAACTCCTTCTGATGAAAAAATAAGATATTTAGAATCAATTTGAGCAATTTGTGCTATTTGATTTATATGATTTTTTAAAGTATCCTTATCTAATCCATAATCTGGTATATCATCATAATCATCTTCTTTATTTTCTGCATGTGATTTTTCTTCTTCACCAACTTTTTCGACTGAAGGATTGCTGCTAGTCGCATCTGCCTCATTTTGAGATTTATTATCCTTTGGTTGTTCATCAACTTTGTTTGAATCCGTTGCATCTTTCTTTGTTTCCGATTTCTTATCTGAAGAAACTAGATGTGAATTAGAAGAATCATTTGTTGTTTCTTTTTCTTCATTTCTTTTAGCTATCAACTCTTGAGCTTGTTTCCACTCTTTATCTGATAAATCAGACTGATTGATACTTCTCAATGAATCACCACTAGCTTTTGGAATACTGAAAGATTTATCTGCCCAAATATAGGTTCCCTTTGCCAATACATCCTGAGGATCAAAAATATATCCATCAGGAGTTGCAAACTTGCCTTCTTTAAGTGCTTTCTGAACTTCTTCCGCAGAATGGATAATTTGCCAGTTCTTCATTCCAGGACGTTTTTCAAGAGGAGTTACATTAGCAATAACAGATCCAGCATCATCATGACCTGGTTTTGACCAAACTTCAGGACGCACATCAGGATGTTGCATTACATATTTTATAGTTGCTATTTGCTCACTATTTAACCAAGAATAAGGTACGACGTGAATGTGATCGATATGCGGAATAATGAAGGAAGTTCCAGTATCATACGTAGTATTGGCTGCATGCATAGGCAAGCTAGATACATCAACAGCTAATCTTGGTTTAATTTCTGTTTCTACAATATCATAACGATAATTATCTTTATCTTTAAGCATTAGTTCCTGCTCAGAAAAAGCTATTTGAGTAAGATCGAGTTCTTCACGTGAATAAAAATAATCTTTTCCACCTTCATTAATTATATAACCAACTTTACTATTTCTAGAAACTTTACTAGTTACTTTTTTATAATCAAACTTTGGTCTTTCCTTCTCATCTGAGTGAACTGAAGAAACGATGTCATCGGGATTTTTACCAGTTTCTTGAATCCATTTAGCAACTTCATCCAATTCGAATTGTTCTAATTCACCATATCCCATATAATGGAAATGATCACCGTGTTTGGCAATAACACCTGATTTATCAACAGAATCGATGGAATCTTTGGTAAATATGTATCCATCACTCGTATCATAAGGTTTACCATCTAAACCTTTTCCATAAGCTTTGATTGGTTGTCCTAAGAACTTATGAACTACTTCTTTTGATACTAAAGGTTTAATATCTGTACCAATTTGATTTAATCCATTTTGCCCTTTTAACGGAATAATTCTAGCAATCTTCTGCTCTAAATCAGACATTTGGGAGTAAGGGATAAAGTGATAATGATCTCCGTGAGGCACTGCGACACCGTTTGCAGTACGTTTGATAATTTGTGCCGGATCAAAGACTAATCCATCAGATTCCACATGGCGTTCTGATAAAGGTTTGGCATACAATTCACTTAAAAGTGTTGGGATATCTTCCCCTTGATTTTGATGATATGTTGGGGTGACAGTCAGGTTTGGAGTCTCTGTCAAACTTGGTTGGGCTGGTTTTGCAGTATTGATGTTTGGTTTACTTGAGCTTGTAGAAGAATGTGAGCCCTGTTTACCATTCCAATAAGCTTGGGCTGCAGCCAATTCTCCTGCTGACAAATCACTCTTCGGAATATAGTGGAAATGATTGCCGTGCGGTACAACAAAAGCGTCACCTGTATCTTCAATCACATCTGTCGGACTAAAGACATACCCATCATCCGTTGTATAGGCGCCTCCAGTTGCTCTATTCGGTGTCGGCTTATTGAGATTAAAGTTTGGTTTAATGGTTGAACTTGGTGTTGAACTTGGTTTATCGGTACTGCTTGGTTTCGTATTGTCAGATTGACTTTGAACTGGCTGACCTCCAATTGGTAGATTTCGAGCCAATTTTTCTTCCAAAGCAGACATTTGCGAATAAGGAATGAAATGGAAATGATCCCCGTGAGGAACTGCCACACCATTGGCAGTACGTTTTGTAATCTGTGCTGGGTCAAATACTAATCCATCAGACTCCACATGACGTTGGCTAAGTGGCAAAGCGTATAATTCTTGAAGGAGACTAGCTAAATCCTCACTTTGACTTTCAGGAGCTGTTGCAGGATTTTGAGGAGTCTCAGATTGACTCGTTCTCACACTAGATCTTGTTTCAGCTCTACTAGAACGATATTCAACCGTACTTAATTGACCGCCTTTTCCCGATAAGAAGGCTTGGGCGGCAGCTAATTCACTGGCAGACAAATCACTCTTCGGAATATAGTGGAAGTGATTGCCGTGAGGTACAATATAAGCATCACCCGTATCTTCTATGATATCAGATGCATTAAAGATATACCCATCATCCGTTGTGTAGCGTCCTTGAGCTCTGGCTGCAACTACTGCCTGATCGTTAGAACCGCCACCGTGATTACTACTATGTTCCTGCTTCTGACGTTTAATCTCTTCTTTTGTACGAATATTGTCCGCATGAGCTGCATCTTTAAGGTAAACATAGTATTTCCCGTCTACCTTGATGACATAGCCACCCTTGATTTCATTGACAATGTCTGAATTCTTCAACTGATAATTCGGATCTTTCATCAGCAGTTCTTCACTGATGATAGCGTCATAAGGAACCTTGCCATTATAGTAATGATAATGGTCTCCATGAGAGGTCACATAACCTTGATCCGTAATCTTGATGACGATTTGTTCGGCGTTGATTCCCTCTCTCTTACTAACTTCATCTGGTGTCAAGTTCTCTGCCTTTTGACCAGTCTGATCACCATCTATATAAGCTACTCGATTAGACTCTTTCTTAACTTGACCAGCTTGGTAACGACCAAGTTCATAGGAACAAACACTTAGGGCAAGAACTGCCACCGAACCCGCCACATATTTTTTATTGATTTTCATTCTTTCCTCTTTTCTTAACTCTATTTGATTCACTATAAAACAATAAACCAGTTAATTAACTAGTTAATATTTTACTCCTTTTAGTACTGCTTGTCAAGAATTTTTCGTATATACATAATAAAAATGAAAGCCTCTTTATCGAGACTCCCATTTTTCATTAGTTTGTTTTTTCCTTATTTACAGGTGAAGGATTACTACCCTTTAACAACGCAAGTAATTTTTCTGCTTCTGCCATGATACCATTATTATCCATGGTTTGGAGACTCAAATTATTTCGTAAACCAGCTAGGGTTTCTGTCGCATTGCCTTTCAGACTAGCATCCGTTACTTTAGCAAGTAAAGCTTCTGCTTCTTTGAGCTTGGCTTCTACTTTTTCAGTCTCTACTTGAGGGACTTCTGGCTCAGCAGGTGTTTCCTCTACTGGTTCTTCATCCGCTTTGAAGTTCTTTTTGGGATCTTCACTGTGGTCTTTCTTACCTAAGACATGCTCGCTGGCATTGCCCCATCCATCATTAGAATGTGGACGTTCGTCAGGATGTTCAACATAATACTTAATCGTTGCAAATAAATCTTCCAACGTATAACCATTTGGAGCTTTGTATGAGTGATCATCAAACCAAGCAAATTTAATGTTATGGTAATGATCCTTATGAGGAATGATTAAATTACCATTTTTAACTTCTACTGTATGCTCAACCATGTATGGAAGTCGAACGAGTGGAATTCGTTTTTCCCCTTTCACACGATTGTAAATAGCCGCTGCACTATCTCCAGTTGGATTTGCTTGAGCATCTGCGTCTGCTGACGGAGGTAGAATTCCTTTTTCTTTAGTATAAGATTGAGCTGCAGCTTTTTCCTTATCAGAAAGGCTGTCTTTTCCAATCCAGTGACTATGTCCCATATGAGGCGTTACATAGGCATCTCCTTCATCACTGATAATATCATGTTCGTCAAAAATGTAACCATCTGAAGTTGTATACTTATCAGCTAATTGAGCAATGCGGACTTCATTTTCGGTATACTCAATCTGAGAATTTGGTTTGCCAAGTCGCTCTGGATGAGTAATTGGTGCTAGGAATGCCAATAAATCATCTACCAATTTTCCTTTATTAGAAGATTCATCATTCAAGCGTTCTGCTAATTTGTTTAAGGCTTGGAAATCAGAAGTACGCCCCTTATTTTCAGACAAGGCTTTATGAGCTTCGGTCAATAAATTATATGCTTTATCATAAAATTCTTGGTCACGAGGAGCGACATTTTCTTTCTTCGCAACTAGGGCATGCGTCTCTTGAGTTTTCTTTGACAAGAGATTTTCAATAGCGTCAATCTTATCCTTGGCTAAGTCTTTAGCTAGAACATAACGACTAGCGCCCTTATCCTCGAAAATATAACCATCACCAACTTTTCTAACAACCTGGTTGACATCAAGTTCAGTCGGTTTATTTTCCACTGGTGCTTGAGGTTTGGTAGTAGGAGCCGGCTTCAGAGGAGTAACACTTGGCAAGACACTGCCATTTTGTCCCTTAACAGCTATCATACGAGCCAATTTTTCTTCCAGCGGTGACATTTGGGAATAAGGGATAAAGTGATAATGGTCTCCGTGAGGAACTGCGACACCGTTAGCTGTACGTTTGATGATTTGTGCCGGATCAAAGACTAGACCATCCGATTCAACATGGCGTTCTGATAAAGGTTTGGCATACAATTCACTTAAAAGTGTTGGGATATCTTCCCCTTGATTTTGATGATATGTTGGGGTGACAGTCAGGTTTGGAGTCTCTGTCAAACTTGGTTGGGTTGGTTTAGCATTATCACTACTTGGTTTACTTGAACTTGTAGCAGAATGTGAGCCCTGTTTACCATTCCAATAAGCTTGGGCAGCAGCCAATTCTCCTGCAGACAAATCACTCTTCGGAATATAGTGGAAATGATTGCCGTGCGGTACAATAAATGCGTCTCCTGTATCTTCAATCACATCTGTCGGACTAAAGACATACCCATCATCCGTTGTATAAGCGCCTCCAGTTCCTCGATTTGGTGCCTGCGTATTGAGATTAAAGTTTGGTTTAATGGTTGAACTTGGTGTTGAACTTGGTTTATCGGTACTGCTTGGTTTCGTATTGTCAGATTGACTTTGAACTGGCTGACCTCCAATTGGTAGATTTCGAGCCAATTTTTCTTCCAAAGCAGACATTTGCGAATAAGGAATGAAATGGAAATGATCCCCGTGAGGAACTGCCACACCATTGGCAGTACGTTTTGTAATCTGTGCTGGGTCAAATACTAATCCATCAGACTCCACATGACGTTGGCTAAGTGGCAAGGCATACAATTCTTGAAGAAGACTAGCTAAATCCTCATTTGGGCTCTCCGGAGCTGTAGCAGGATTTTGAGGAGTTTCAGATTGACTCGTTCTTAGAGTAGATCTTGTTTCTCCCCTGCTTGAACGGTATTCAACGGTACTTAATTGACTACCTTTTCCAGATAAGAAGGCTTGGGCAGCAGCTAATTCACTGGCAGACAAATCACTCTTCGGAATATAGTGGAAGTGATTGCCATGAGGAACAATATAAGCATCACCCGTGTCCTCAATGATATCCGAGGCATTAAAGATATACCCATCATCCGTTGTATAACGGCCTTGAGCTCTGGCTGCAACTACTGCCTGATCGTTAGAACCACCCCCGTGATTACTACTATGTTCCTGTTTCTGACGTTTAATCTCTTCTTTTGTACGAATATTGTCCGCATGGGTGGCATCCTTGAGGTAAACATAGTATTTACCGTCTACCTTAATTACATAACCACCCTTGATTTCATTGACAATGTCTGAATCCTTCAACTGATAATTCGGATCTTTCATCAGCAGTTCTTCACTGATGATAGCGTCATAAGGAACCTTGCCATTATAGTAATGATAATGATCTCCATGAGAAGTCACATAACCTTGATCAGTAATCTTGATAACAATTTGTTCTGCGTTGATTCCCTCTCTCTTACTGACTTCATCTGGTGTCAAATTTTCTGCCTTTTGACCAGCCTGATCACCATCTATATAAGCTACTCGATTAGAATCTTTCTTAACTTGACTAGCTTGGTAACGACCAAGTTCATAGGAACAAACGCTTATGGCAAGGACTGCCACCGAACCTACTAGATATTTTTTATTAATTTTCATTCTTTCCTCACTTTAATTCTTCTGCTAGAACACTCATATTTTCTTCAAGATTTTCTAGGTAAGTCTTGTCATTTTGTGGGTCTGCCTCTAAAGGATTCAGAGTTTTAAGCCCCACACCTGTTGATTTGACAAGAGTTTCAGCTACTTTTGAAGAAGCATTACTTTCTGTAAAAATCGTTTTAACCTTATAGGTTTTTACAAATTCCTGAATTTCTGTTAGTTGTCTTGGACTTGGTTCTTGTTCTGGAGAGATACCTGCAATACCAAGTTGATTGAGTCCAAATCGCTTAGCAAGATAAGAAAAGGCTGTATGCTGTGTTACAAAAGTTTTCTGACTCGCTTTTTCAAATTTAGGCTGGAATTTCTTAGTCAATTCTTGAGCTTTTTTGATAAAGGCTTGCGCATTTTTTTGATAAGTTTCTTTATGCTCACTATCCACCTCTGAAAGTTTATCAGCGATAATCTGAGCTTCTTCACCAGCTTTTTCAGGATCTAGCCAAGTGTGAGGATCATAGAGCGTTTTTTCATCAACTCCATCACCTGCTTCCACATCTTCTAGCCCAGGAACACGGTCTAAGGTCATTCCTTCAGAAGCCTCTAAAACCTTAACTTTTGATTTTTTAAGATTGGGGTCCAGACTTCCTGCCCAAGATTCGAGCGTATGAGAATGATAAACAAAGACATCTGCATCATAGATGGCTGCAATGTCGTTCGCTGAAGGTTCAAAGGAGTGAATCCCACTACTTGACTGAATCATCCGAACATCATTCAAGTCACCAGATACTTCCTTGACCATAGCATAGACAGGATAAAAACTGGTTACAATTTTCATCCCTTTCCCAGTCTGACTTTCCTTTTGGCCACAAGCCCCTAAACACAAAAGAAAGACACTTAACAATACTAAAAATAAACTCTGTTTTTTCATAAACAACCCCTTAACTATTTAATTAACTGGTAAACATTCTACTCCTAAAAATTTAATCTGTCAAGCTATTTTTAGAAAAAATTTGAAATTTCTTTCACATATAAAAATCTGCTGAGTTTCAATAACTCAACAGATTTTCACTTTATATACTCAATGAAAATCAAAGAGCAAACTAGGAAGCTAGCCGCAGGCTGCTCAAAACACTGTTTTGAGGTTGTAGATAAGACTGACGAAGTCAGCTCAAAACATGTTTTTGAGGTTGTAGATGAAACTGACGAAGTCAGTAACCATACATACGGCAAGGCGAAGCTGACGTGGTTTGAAGAGATTTTCGAAGAGTATTATTCTTCTATGGTAGAATGCTTATAACCATAAGTAAAGTAAATGATACTTCCTACTAACAATGCAACTAGGAAAGCAATCCAAGTTTCCATATTATACTGCAACATAAAAGATAAACAAATGATGATTGATAAAATCGGTAATAAGGGGACCAATGGTGTTTTAAATTCTCCAGCTTTGGGCATTCCTTTTTCTTTCCGTAAGCGAATCAGACCATAAGCCAGCATGATCAAGTAGGCCAAGGTACAAATATTTAAGAAGGCTGCGATACTAGCAAGAGGGAACATTCCTGCTGCTACTGCTGAAGCTAGACCTGTCAAGATAGTAGCATTTTTTGGTACCTTGCTTGTTTTGGTCAGTTCTTTAAAGGCAGCAGGCATCAAGCCGTCACGCGCTAAACTGTAAATCATACGCGATAGGGCATAGGTCATTGAGATACAAACCGTAATCAAGGTTAAGATAGCCACTAATGACACATAATTGGCTGCCAAACTAATCCCAACGCTGCGAAGAGCAAAGGCAACGGCATCGTCGACATTTAAATGACTATAGTGAACCACACCAGTCAAGACAAGAGTCACCAAGGCATAAAGAATGGTTACGATCGAAAGTGATAAGACAATCCCTCTCGGAATATTTTTTTGAGGAGTTTTGACTTCATCTACAGCCATAGAGATGGATTCGAAGCCTAAAAATCCAAAGAACATTAAGGACGCACCAGCCATAATACCAGTACTAGCACCATAGATTTGTCCAAAACCATAAGGAGCAAAATTGCTCCAATTATCAAGCTTGATATGCCAAATTCCCACCAAAATAAAGAGAGCTAAAGCGGAAAATTTCAAAATCACTAGAATAGAATTAAAACGTAATGCTGCTTTAGCATTGAGTAAAACAAGTGAGGTCACCAATACCAAGACAAGAATAGGCAATAAATCAACAAATGTCCCTGCTTGAGGATTAAAGGTACCATTTAAAGCCTGAGGAAGGGCTATCCCATATTGAGAGAGCAAGCCTTTAAAATAAGCTGCCCAACCCGAAGCCACACCAGATATGGCTGTCATGAATTCCATCATGGTTAACCAACCAGCCAACCAAGCTGGGAATTCTCCTAAGATGGCATAGAGATAACTGTAGGCACCACCTGTAGCAGGTACTCGTGAAGCAAATTCTGCAAAAAAGAGAGCTGATAATCCCACACACAAGGCAGAAATGACGATTGAAATCACTAGGGCTGGACCAGCAAGCGTTGCAGCTGCAGTACCTGTGATTGTAAAGACACCTGTCCCTACCATGGCTCCGATACCTAACAAAATCAAATCCCATAATTTCAAATGCCTGTGCATCTCCGTTTTATCCAAACTGACATTCTTTGTTCTAAATATATTCATCTTTGACTCCAAAATAAAATGATGATTCTATTTTACCATAAATATAGGGTATTTGTGAATATTTATAAAATGTTTTTCTAAAAAAATCTGACTACTCTCTTGTAATCAGATTTTTATCTATTCTAGTTCATTTCTTTAAAGGCTGCTTCTGCATCCGCATTACTGATAGCACCAAATTGTATCTTTCCAATCTTTCCTTGACTGTCAATCAGGTATTCTGTAGGAATGCTTCGAATTTGATAAGCTTGGAATGTGGTTGCTTTTGTGTCATAAAGAACTGGGATATCCTTATAACCTTGATCTTGGAACCATTGTGGGAATTGCTCGACAGTTTTTTCACCTTGAATTCCTGGTGCAATGACACTAAGAATTTCAAAATCACGATCTGGTTTTGCAGCTAATTCCATCAACTCTGGCATACTTTTTTTACATGGACCACACCATGAAGCCCAAAACTTCAAATAAACCTTTTTACCCTTATAATCAGATAACTTCACTTCTTTGCCATCCATTGATTGCAAGGTAAAATCTGGCGCCTCTTTCCCAACAGCAATTTGTTGTACAGTCGTTTGTTGCTGTTGTTTTGGGGATTGTTCTGGTGCTTTAGTCTTTTTAGTCTCTTCCTCACCACAGGCTATCAATACGACTAATGACAAGAGGCTTAAGCCAGCAAACATTACTTTTTTCATCTTTTTCTCCTTTATTCAAAAATTCCAGCTAGAACATTTACTTGTCCTAATAGTAATAAAACTCCCATTAAAATAATAAGGAAGCCACCAATTTTCTTCAGTAGCATCATATGACGTTTAATTTTACTAAAATATGGCATAACTACACCAGAAGCTAGAGCCAAAACCAAGAAAGGAATGGCCATCCCCAGAGTGTAAATTAAGGTATAGATCGCTCCTTGCCAAGCACCATTACCTCCAGAAGCGGCAAGCGCTAAAACAGAACTTAAAACTGGACCAATACAAGGCGTCCAACCAAAGCTAAAGGTAATACCGAGTAAAAAGGCTGACCAATAACGATTGGGTGCTGATTTCTTAAAAGTAAAGCTTTTTTGAACCTCTAATTTCTTAAAATGAAAAATTTCCATCTGGTGTAAACCTAAGATGATGATAATCGTACCCATGGTATAGCGAAACCAATTGGCATAGAGAATATTACCAAAGTAACCAGCACCAAATCCTAGAATAAAGAAAATAAGAGAAATACCTGCGATAAAGCAAAGCGTCCGAATCAAACCTGACCAAGCGACTTTTCTTCCAAACAAGGAGAAGCTTTTTGCGCTTTCCTGATCATCCAATAAAATTCCAGTATAAACAGGTAACAGAGGGAAAATGCAAGGGGAAAAGAAGGACAAGATCCCTGCTAAAAAAACGGAGATTGAAAATACTATCGTTTCCAATAAAGAACCAACTTTCTTAATAATTCATATCCTATTTTACTATAATCAATTTCATTTGTATGATTTCTGCTACGCAATTTGAATTAGTCTGTATTTGAAAGATTTTCCGGTACTAGTTCATTCAGATTCTGGCCCCTTTTTTGCCCTCTATACACAAAAAAGCCTATTGACCAAGCTAGAAAGCTTGATACAATAGGCTTTTTAAAGGCTGATTATTTAACAGCGTCTTTAAGAGCTTTACCAGCTTTGAATGCTGGAACTTTAGAAGCTGCAATTGTGATTTCTTTACCAGTTTGTGGGTTGCGACCTTTACGTGCAGCACGCTCACGAACTTCAAAGTTACCAAAACCGATCAATTGAACTTTTTCACCAGCTGCAAGGTAGTCAGCTACTGCTGCGAATACAGCTTCAACTGCTGCTGCTGAGTCTTTCTTAGTCAATTCTGTAGCTTCTGCTACTTTAGCGATCAAATCTTGTTTGTTTGCCATGTTAATGATTCCTCCAATTTAATTTCTAATTAACAATTATAATCATATCCTAAAATCCCTTTTAGGTCAAGTTAAAAACGCTATTTCTTCCCATTTTATTTATTTTTTTAAGAGTAGTAACGTACTAAAATAGCCCAAGCGTTCTCACCCGTGTGAGTTTGAATAATAGAGCCCGTTTCCAAAACTGAAATTGGCTTTTCAACATAAGCTTGTAAGCTTTCTTTCATCTCTTTAGCCCAATCAGCACTACCAGAATATGAAATTCCAATCTCTGCTACAGAACGTTCAGAGAGCGACGTTATCAACTCATCTAACCATTTTTTAAAAGTTTTAGCTCCACGACCTTTAACGATTGGCTGCAATTCATGGTCTTTCATCTGCATGACAACACGTATATTGAGAAGTGAGCTCAACAATCCAGTTACACGCCCAATTCGTCCACCTTTAACAAGATTTTCCAAAGTCGAAACGCCAATATAGAGTTCTGTGTGTTTTTTTACCTCTTCTATGCGAGTTAAAATTTCCTCCATATCTTTGCCTTCTTGTGCTAACTTCGCAGCCTCAACAACTTGGAATTTCAGGGCTTGGTCAGTGAAGGAACTATCAATAACTGTCACGTCGGCAGTAGATAAACTAGCACCCTGTCGCGCTGCTTCTACAGTACCAGAAAGAGCATGGGACATATGAATAGCAAGAATCTGGCTACCATCCTTGCATAGGTCTTCAAAAACTTCAGCGAAGACACCTACAGGGGGCTGGCTTGTTTTCGGGAGGTTCTTACTTACTTGCATCAACTGAAGAAATTTACCTTCTTCTTTCAAATCCGCATCAGAATAAACAACATTATCAATCATTACAGATAACGGAACAACAGTGATATCTAATTGTTTTACTAGTTCAGGTTCAATAGTAACAGATGAATCGGTTACAATCTTAATTTTTGTCATAGTATCAATCTTTCTATTTTAGGATTCAGATTGGTTTTCTTACTTTTAATTATATCAAAAAAAGATTAAAAATCCTAATGGAGTCAATCAAATTTTCCGTAAAAATTTGATATAATCATCTTATAAGAAAAGAGGTGTCCTATGATTAAAAAAATTTACCCCATTTTTACCATTTTACTAGGTGCTGCTATTTATGCTTTTGGACTGACTTATTTTGTAGTTCCTCATCATCTCTTTGAAGGAGGGGCGACAGGTATTACCCTCATCACCTTTTATCTTTTTAAAATCCCTGTTTCGCTCATGAACTTGCTGATTAATATTCCTCTTTTCATCCTAGCTTGGAAGATTTTTGGAGCAAAATCTCTCTATTCTAGTTTACTAGGAACCTTAGCCTTGTCCGCCTGGTTGGCTTTTTTTGAGCGTATTCCCCTTCATATTGATCTTCAAGGTGATTTACTGATCACAGCCCTTATAGCTGGGATTCTATTGGGAATTGGGCTCGGAATTATCTTCAATGCTGGTGGGACAACTGGTGGAACTGATATTGTAGCTCGTATTATCAATAAATACACTCATATATCTATGGGAAAACTGCTTTTTATCTTAGATTTTTGTATTCTCATGCTTATTCTCCTAATCTTTAAGGATCTGAGATTAGTTACCTACACGCTCTTATTTGATTTTATCGTTTCTCGTGTTATTGATTTGATCGGCGAAGGTGGCTATGCAGGTAAAGGATTTATGATTATCACAAAACGTCCTGACCAACTTGCTAAGGCGATTAATGATGACCTAGGTAGAGGCGTTACTTTCATCTCAGGTCAAGGTTATTATAGTCGAGAAGATTTAAAAATCATTTACTGTATTGTCGGAAGAAATGAAATTGTTAAAATGAAGGAAATGATTCATCGAATCGATCCTCAAGCCTTTATAACTATTACAGAAGCCCACGAAATCCTTGGAGAAGGATTTACCTTTGAAAAAGAATAAAAAGAGGTAATGTACTGAATTGATTTCTTTTAGAATCTACAATAATAACGTGAAACAATGATAATTTCTCCATCAAAGTAATCCTTTAAATCTTCTGTCGTGAGAGTATCGAATTGACTACTAAAATCAAGAAGATATAATTCCTCTACACCCTCTCGTTTTTACTTTCTTTCACGTTCAGTAGAGTTCAAAATATGTAAAAACAATTCCGAATGATAAGGCTCTAAAGCAATCTTTAAAGATTCATTAAACATCATAACCACGATAGGCAACAAATCCTTCCTCGTAGCCTTGTTGGTAACACGAAATAATTATTTATCAGATAGTTTGCCAATATCTTTATGGTTTTTATAGAAATAGTAGTAAATATAAAATAATTATTTCATAATGATATCTATTTCTGTAACAGAAAATCTGAAACATATTTTTTACCTGAAGTGTAACAGTGTAGAAAGTTCATTTTTTTGAAATGATTATAAAGTACAATATATTGAGGTAAGAATTTTAAAGCCAGAAAAACGCATTATATCAGGCACTTAAAAACTTGATACAATGCGTTTATTTAATATGAAAAGATCTACTAGATTCTTTAGAAATGAACTTCCAGTAGCCTTTTCACTTTTTATTAATAAGTCCCTTCTTCACCTTGGCTAGTCAAGATTACCGGACCATCTTTAGTAATGACAAATTGGTGTTCATACTGACATGACAATCCACCGTCAATGGTCTTATGCGCCCAGCCAGTTTTCATATCTGTATCGATTTCCCAGTCACCTGTATTGATCATCGGTTCAATGGTCAAGACCATACCTTCACGAAGACGAAGTCCACGACCTGCAATACCATAGTTGGGAACCATTGGCTCTTCGTGCATAGTTGGGCCAACACCATGACCAACCAAATCTCGCACTACACCGTATCCACGACTTTCAGCGTATTCTTGAATAGCCGCACCGATATCACCGATACGATTTCCAACAACAGCCTGCTCAATCCCCTTATACATGGCCTCTTTAGTTACATCCATCAAGTTTTTCACTTTTTCGGACGGTGTACCAACAGCATAAGCCCAACAAGAGTCTGCTAGGCCACCAGAATAGCTCTGAGTGTATTTTTTCATTTGCTCCACATTGTTGAAATTTAATTTTGAGACATTCAGGTCAGATTTAGCAATGGGACCTCCCAAAACCATGTCAACTTTGAGCAAATCACCATCTTTCAAGATATAGTGACGAGGGAAAGCGTGAGCTACTTCATCGTTAAGAGAGCAACAGGTAGCATAAGGATAGTCCATCATGGCACCGTCAACTCCAATCTGAAGCGGAAGGAAATTTTCTTCCTTACAACGACGGCGAACGTATTCTTCAACTTCCCACATATCTACGCCAGGCTTAATCAAATCACGTAAGCCAATATGAATACTTGCTAGAAAATCTCCAGCCTTGTCCATAGCTTCGATTTCACGAGCTGATTTTAATGTTATCATTATTTCTCCTAGTTTCTAATTAATTTTAACAGTCACATTTGCTTTTGAAACAATCTGATGACCGTGATAAATATCGTAGTCAATAATAGCTGATCGTCTAGTATGATGGATAATACGTGCCTGAATGCGCAGTATATCATCTATCTGAACAGCCTGCAAAAAGTAGATCAGCATTTGTTCGATGATGAGATTGCGACCACTATTCACAACTAAATCTTGGGTCATATGAGTCAGTATCTCTGCCAATACACCATTAGCCAAAACACCGTTCTTCTCTAGCATAAAGGGTTCCACTGTAATCACTACTTCATCATGGTGATAAGAAAGTTTTTGACCAATCTGCTCAGAAAAAGTAGGTAGAGCAGAAACTTGGGAACGACTCATCTTCTCCATGACATCTCGTCTGGTTACAACCCCAAGCAAGGTTTGATTATTTCGAACAACCGGTACCATTTCAAAGTCTTCAGCAATCATCCGTTGACTCACATTGGCAATATTTGTCGATAATCCAACCAAAAATAGACTACGAGACATGACTTTATCAATTGTGGTACTTGGTGACTTATCTCCCGCATCTCTCATAGTAACAACCCCAACAACAACCTGATGTTGATTGATAACAGGGAAACGGCTGCTACGATTCTTACGTACCAAATCCAAATAATCTTTAACAGTGTCTGTCTCTCTCAGAAAACCATATTCATGACTCGGACGGTAAAGTTTCTCAACTGTCAGAATATCAGTCTTGATTTGGACATTTGATAAGGCTTTATTGATCATGGTCGCGACAGTGAAAGTGTCATGTTTGCTTCTTAAAACAGGAATTCCTTTTTGATTGGCCAGTTTAAGCACGTCATCATGAACATGAAATCCTCCTGTCACAAGAACAGCATTTTCATTTTCAAGTGCTAACAGTTGGATACGAGTACGGTCTCCGACAATCAAGAGTCCCCCATCATGAAGGTAGGACAGGATATTTTGTTCAGTCATGGCACCGATAGAGAACTTACTAAATTCTCTATCTAAACCTTCTTGACCAGACAGAACCTCAGAAGAAGTCACTTCAGCAATTTCAGCAAAAGTTAATCTTTCGATAGCAACTTTCTGAGATTTGACACGGATAGTACCACTTCTTGGACGAGTCTCTACAATTCCACGATTTTCAGCTTCTTTAATAGCCCGATAAGCCGTTCCATCACTGACTCCTAGATGGTTGGAAATGCTTCGAACACTGACCCTCTTTCCGACAGGTAATTCTTCCAAATAGCTTAGAATTTCCTGATGTTTACTCATTGAATTCTCCTTTTACATACCGAAATTCAAGATAATCCCGCATTTTTCTTGTGTAGCGATCACTTCCTTTAAACTGACGAGTCAAACGGAATCCAGACTTTAGAGCAACCTTTTGGCTAGCTTCATTTTCAAGATGAGTAATGATGGCTAATTGTTTTAAACCAAATTCCTCAAAAGAAAGCTGACAAATTTTTCTAACAACCTCTGTCATAAATCCTTGCGACCAAGCATCTTTTCTCAAAAAATAGCCAAGCTCAGCTTCTTTTTTGATTTCATCTAACTTCTCAAATTTAATAGAACCAATCATTTGTTGATTTTTCTGGTCACAAATTGCCCACACTCCCAAAGGGGACTTCATAAAGTAATTCGCTAATGCATATTGACTTTCTTCCAAACTAGCTTGACTTGGAAAAATGAATTGTAAATTTTCTGGATTTGAAGCTATCTCATGGAAGTCTTGACTATCACTAAAAAAGAAAGGACGCAAATACAAGCGATCCGTTTCAAAAAAAGAAAACATTGCTAATTTGGTCCAAATATTCATAAACACCCCTACGGTTTATTCTTCAACAAGTGTAATATCTGCTCCTAGATTACGTAATTTTTCAATAATATCTGAATAACCACGTAAGATGAACTCAATATTTGTAATTTCAGTTTTGCCTTCAGCCATTAAACCAGCAATGACAAGTGCGGCCCCAGCTCTAAGGTCAGTAGCTTTTACATTTGCACCACGCAAACCACGTCCACCAGTATATAAAATATGGTCGTTTGTAGTCGTAATATCTGCGTCCATCTTTGCTAGTTCAAAAACATGGTTTACTCGTTTTTCATAAATGGTATCAATAATGGTACCACGCCCCTCTGCTGTTAACAAGAGAGGAGTAATTGGTTGTTGCAAGTCAGTAGCAAAACCAGGATAAGGAGCTGTCTTAATATTGATTGCTTTCAAATTAGACTGTTCTTCGACAAAAATACTGTCTTCAGATACAGTCATTCTCACTCCCATTTCTTCCAACTTAGCGATGAACCCTTCTAAGTGTTCATAAAGAACATTATTAATACGAATTCCCTTACCAACTGCAGCAGCTAAGGAAATGTATGTTCCCGCTTCAATACGGTCTGGAATCACCTGATGACGGGTTCCGTGTAATCTTTCAACACCATCAATAATGATAATATTAGTTCCTGCCCCACGGATATGGGCACCCATATTATTCAAGAGAGTTGCAACATCAATAATCTCAGGCTCACGGGCTGCATTTTCAATAATAGTACGCCCATTTGCTTTAACCGCAGCAATCATCGTATTAATCGTCGCACCGACACTAACCGTATCCATGTAAATACTTGCACCATGAAGTCCCACATATTTAGCAGATAACTTCATGTTATCTCCCTCGTAGCTAACAGTAGCTCCCATTGCTTCAAAAGCCTTAAGGTGTAAGTCAATAGGACGTGGTCCCAAATCGCATCCTCCAGGTAAACCAACTGTAGCTTCACCAAAGCGACCTAAAAGACTTCCATAAAAATAATAAGATGCACGAAGACTATTGATTTTCCCATAAGGCATTGGAATATTTTGAACACCTCGTGGATCAATCTCTAACACATCGTCATAACGCTTAACGGTAGCACCCATTAACTCCATGATTTCGACAAGACTAGCAACATCGGAAATATCTGGTACACAATCCAAAGTCACAACATCATCTGCCAAAATAATAGCTGGAATCAAAGCTACTACACTATTTTTTGCGCCACTAATGGTAATCTCACCTTGCAGGGGCAAGCCACCATTGATAACAATTTTTCTCATTTTAAATTTTTAATACTCTTTCAAAATTTCTAAAAAGGTCCTACGTTAAAGTATATCATAAATTCACCCTTTTTTCCATCATTTTCAATTATATTAGCTGAATCGGATTTATTAGTAAATGAGCTGTCTTGAAATGTTTTACGCCTTTTTGCCCCCTAAATACAAAAATAGCCCTTCGGATAAAATCCGAGGGGCTAGAAACGTTGTTAAATCAACGGCCGAACTTTTGAATTTCAAGGTTCGGGATAAAATAGTTCACTGAACTATTTTATTTTTTAAGGTTGTAGAATGATTTCAATCCACGGTATTCAGCTACTTCACCAAGTTGGTCTTCGATGCGAAGCAATTGGTTGTATTTAGCGATACGGTCTGTACGTGAAAGTGAACCAGTCTTGATTTGTCCTGCATTAGTTGCAACTGCGATGTCAGCGATTGTTGAATCTTCAGTTTCACCTGAACGGTGTGATACAACGGCAGTGTAACCAGCTTCTTTAGCCATTTCGATAGCTTCAAAAGTTTCAGTAAGAGTACCGATTTGGTTAACTTTGATAAGGATTGAGTTAGCAGCACCTTCTTGGATACCACGTGCAAGGTAGTCAGTGTTTGTTACGAAGAAGTCGTCACCAACAAGTTGAACTTTCTTACCAAGACGTTCAGTAAGAGCTTTCCAACCATCCCAGTCGTTTTCATCCATACCATCTTCGATAGTGATGATTGGGTATTTGTTAACCAATTCTTCAAGGTAGTCGATTTGTTCTGCAGATGTACGAACAGCAGCACCTTCACCTTCAAATTTAGTGTAGTCGTAAACTTTACGTTCTTTATCGTAGAATTCTGATGAAGCACAGTCAAATCCGATAAATACATCTTTACCTGGAACGTATCCAGCAGCTTCGATCGCAGCAAGGATAGTTTCAACACCGTCTTCAGTTCCTTCGAAACGAGGAGCAAATCCACCTTCGTCACCTACGGCAGTTTCCAAACCACGTGATTTAAGGATTTTCTTAAGAGCGTGGAAGATTTCAGCACCGTAACGAAGAGCTTCTTTAAATGTTGGCGCACCAACTGGCAAGATCATGAACTCTTGGAAAGCGATTGGAGCGTCAGAGTGAGAACCACCATTGATGATGTTCATCATTGGAGTTGGAAGAACTTTAGTATTGAATCCACCAAGGTAGCTGTAAAGTGGGATTTCAAGGTAGTCAGCAGCAGCACGAGCTACAGCGATAGACACACCAAGGATTGCGTTTGCACCCAATTTACCTTTGTTAGGAGTACCGTCAAGAGCGATCATAGCACGGTCGATAGCTTGTTGATCACGTACATCGTAGCCAATAATAGCTTCAGCAATGATGTTGTTTACGTTGTCAACAGCTTTTTGTGTACCAAGACCACCGTAACGAGATTTGTCACCGTCGCGAAGTTCAACTGCTTCGTGTTCACCAGTAGAAGCTCCTGATGGAACCATACCACGTCCGAAAGCACCTGATTCAGTGTAAACTTCTACTTCAAGTGTTGGGTTACCGCGTGAGTCTAGGACTTCGCGAGCGTAAACATCAGTAATAATTGACATTTTTTACTCTCCTTATGAGTTAAATTTTTTACACCTCTATAATACCTTAAAACCCCTCCTTTTTCAAGAAAAAACGTTATCTTTGTGCAAATTTTCCTTAACTTTATAAAGTAATCGCTTTCTTTTGTCTGTTTTATTCTAACTTTTATGATATACTGTTTTCATGACAGATTTATCAAAACAATTACTTGAAAAAGCTCATGGTGGGCCAAAATTAAATCCGGATGAGCAAAGACGCTATCTTGGTACTTTTGAGGAAAGAGTTCTTGGATATGCAGATATTGATACAGCAAATAGTCCTCAGTTAGAAAAAGGTTTTTTATCTATTTTAGAAAACCTTCAGGAAAAAGCAGAGCCACTATTTGTAAAGATTTCTCCAAATATCGAATTTGACAAGCAAGTTTTCTACTTAAAGGAAGCTAAAGAAACTGATAGTCAAGCTACCATTGTATCTGAAGAGCATACTTCTTCTCCTTTTGGCCTGATTATCCATAGCAATGCACCAGTTCAAGTAGAAGAAAAGAACCTTCGACTTGCTTTTGCAAAACTTTGGGAAGTTAAAAAGGAAGAACCAGCCAAAACATCCTTATGGAAGAAATGGTTTGGCTAAATCATGCGCATATTTAATAAATGCCCGATATTGGCAGCCGTGTGCTCCAAATAGAGACTGGCATTTTTCAAACTATCTTCTAGAGGTTCACTTTTCTCCAAAATAGAAAAGGCAACTTGAATATTTTCAAATGGTAGGGAAGGTAAATCCTCAGCAAGACTACCGCAAATAGCAATAACAGGAACTCCGACAGGGGTTCTTTTTGCAACACCTATCGGAGCTTTACCTGCTAGGCTTTGACGATCTAGCCTTCCTTCTCCTACAACAACCAAGTCAGCATGTAAAACTTTCTTATCAAAGTTGATTAAGTTCAAGCAGGTATCAATTCCTGATACGATATTTGCCTGAGCAAAGGCACACAAACCGCCAGCAATGCCTCCACCAGCTCCTGCTCCTTTAATTTGCAATGTTGCAGGTGAAACTTTTTTATAAAAATCTTGGATTGCCTGATCTACGACTGCAAACATAGTAGGATGTAGGCCTTTTTGCTTACCAAAAGTATAAGTCGCACCTTGATGACCACATAAGGGACTCACGACATCTGCTAAAATACGAATTTGAACATCTTCTGGAATTTCATAGCGATTTTCTATTGAAACAGAAGCTAATTTTAGTAAGGATTGACCGCAAGCCGGTAAGACATTTCCATCCCTATCATAAAATCGATAACCTAAACCAGCAGCGATTCCAATTCCTCCGTCATTACTGGCCGTACCACCAACGCCGATATAGATATCTTTAATCCCTTGACTAATGAGGTGGCGAATCAATTCTCCAATACCACAAGTTTGGATTTTCAGTGGATCTCGTTTCTCTAGCGGAATCTTTCCAAGGCCAACCAAATCAGCAACTTCAAATAGTGCCAGTTGTTCTTTTTGAAAATAGCGCATGGCTTCTTTTTGTCCAAAAGGGCCTGTCACTTGGATCCAATTTTCTTCTAGGTCAATAGAATGTCGAATAGCATCAACAGTACCTTCTCCCCCATCACCAACAGGGCAGAGGAGACATTCTACATCTGCTATCGATTGTTGGAAGCCTCTTTTTATTGCTTCAGCTACCTGTTGAGCTGTCAAGCTTTCCTTAAACGAATCCGGTGCAATTACAATCTTCATATTTTCCCTCATTCTAAACAGTCAATCAAAGGAAGTACTTCTAAAAAATCCCTCTTGTCAACATGATTCGGTATTTCTTTTTTGAGTACTTCTTTGGCACAAAATGCGATTCCAAGTCCCGCCGACTTCAACATCAATAAATCATTGGCTCCATCACCGATTGCGACTGTTCTTTCTTTAGAAAGTTTTAGTTCCTCTCTCCATTGTTCTAGAGTCTCTTTTTTAACCTCTGGACTGATAATTTCTCCAATCAATTTTCCTGTTAGATGGCCGTCTTTATCTTCAAGTTGGTTGGCAGAGAAATAGGAAATACTAAGGAATTTTGCTAATCTCGCAACTATTGGTGTAAAGCCCCCAGACACCAGACCAACTAGGATTCCGTTCTTTTGGAGAATAGAGATAAATATCTGTGCATTTGGCGATAGATGAATAGAGTCGAAAGCTTTATCAAATACAGAGACAGGAAGGCCTTCCAAGAAGGAAACTCTTTTTCTTAAACTACTTTCAAAGTTCAACTCTCCTCTCATTGCCCGACTTGTAATCTGCGAAATTTCTTCCTCACGACCTGCCTCTCTACCCAAAAGATCAATTACTTCTTCTAGGATTAAGGTTCCATCAACATCCATAACACACAATCCTTTTACTTGAGACATCACTCCTCCTCTCTAAATAGCCCAAAAATCGTATGAAATCATCATACGATTTTATCTATTAATTAACTAAACTATGGTACAAGTCAAGGTATGACTTGCAGGCTGTATCCCATGAGAAATCACACTCCATAGCTTGTTTTTGTAGACTTCTCCAAACATCAGGATGGTTTCTATACAAGTCCAAAGCTGTTTGGAAAGTCCAATTCAACCAGTAAGGAGATAGATTGTCAAAGCTAAAGCCAGTACCGCTTCCTTCAATTGGATTAAAGGCTTTAACGGTATCTCGCAACCCACCAACTTCATGGACCAATGGCAAGGTTCCGTAACGCATAGCCATCATTTGAGACAAACCACATGGTTCAAAACGACTTGGCATAAGGAAGAGGTCACAAGCAGCGTAGATTTCTTGAGCTAGTTTGACATCAAAAGTGATATTTGCTGATAGCTTGTCTGGGTAGATTTGAGCAAACCATGAGAAAGCTCCTTCAAAGGCTGGATCTCCAGTTCCCAAAAGAACAATCTGAATATCATTTTGCAAGATATGGTGCAAACTTTCCACCACCACATCAAAACCTTTTTGACGTGTCAAACGAGAAACAATTCCCACAAGAGGAACATCAGCTCTAACTGGCAAGCCTACTCTCTCTTGCAATTTTGCCTTATTCTGGGCTTTACCAGACAAATCTTCCTGATTAAAATGATAATCTAATAGGGCATCCGTCTGAGGATTATACAGGTCAGCATCAATCCCATTCACGATACCAGAAACTTTACTAGACTCCATTCGAAGAATCTGATCTAAGTTACATCCGAACTGACTGGTCATAATTTCATGGGCATAGCTAGGTGAAACGGTTGAGACACGATCTGCATAAAGAATACCAGCCTTCATCCAGTTCAGACAGTTGTTCCAGCGAAGGGTACCATCAGCGTATCGTTCAAAGCCAACTCCAAACAAATCACCCAACATTCCTTCTGAAAATTGTCCTTGGAATTCTAAATTATGAATTGTTAAAACTGTTTTAATGCCCTCATAGGCTTGAATCCAACGGTATTTTTCCTTCAACAAGAAAGGAATCATAGCTGTATGGTAGTCATGAACATGGAGAAGATCAGGAATAAAGTCAATCCTTTCCATAGCCTCAATAGCAGCAAGTTGGAAGAAAGCAAAGCGTTCTCCGTCATCAAAATCACCGTAAACATGACCACGGAAGAAATAATATTGATTGTCAATAAAGTAGAAGGTTACACCATTTAATACTGTTTTCTTAATTCCACAATACTGTCTGCGCCAACCAACACTCACCTCAAATTGAAGAACATCTTCAATCTGATTTCCAAATTTAGCCTCTACCATATCATAGTAGGGGAGAATTACTGCAACTTCGTGCCCAGCTTTTACCAGTGATTTGGGAAGAGCGCCAATGACGTCTCCCAAACCACCTGTTTTTGAAAAGGGAGCACCCTCTGCTGCTACAAATAAAATTTTCATGAATGAATATCCTCTGTTACTTTAGCACCTTTCTTAACGACGACTGGATGTTCTGCAGTTCCACGGATCACTACTCCATCCGCAACTTCAACACCCTTGTCCAAGATAGCGTATTCTACCTGAGCACCTTTTCCAATAACAACACGAGGGAATAAGATGCTATCTTTAACCAAGCTATCCTTATGGACATGAATATTACGTGATAAAACAGAATTAGCCACTTGACCTTCAACAATACTACCAGAAGCAAACTGAGAAGTACTTACCTTAGATGTATTGGCATAGTAAGTTGGCTCTTCGTTTTTGACCTTTGTATAAATCTTTTGGTTTGGTGAGAAGAGAGAATAGAACTTTTGCGATTCAAGCATATCGATATTCGCTTTATAATAAGACTCTACAGAATGAATGTTGGCTAGGTAGCCTGTGTACTCGTAGGCAAAAGCCCCTTCTTTTGCAGCCAAATCCCGTAAAACATAGCGCAACTTCTCTGGATGTTCTTTCTTAGCCTCTTCTTCTAAGCGTTCAATCAACCAAGGGGTATCAACGACAAAGATATCTGTCGACATATTGTAAACTTCATCTGATGATTTACTATCAAAGAGTTTATGAGAACGAACATGGTCTGTTTCATCCACTTCCAAGATTGCGTTTACTTCTGAAATGTCTTTCTTAGCTAGTTTTTTATAAACTACAGTGATAGGCCCTTTTGTTGTACTATGTAGATGGAAAACTTGGTTCAAATCAATATTAATCAAAACATCACAGTTGAGTGAAACTGTTTGGTTTGAGCCAGAACGTTTCAAGTAAGTAAGAAGTTGTTGGTAGTATTCTTTTCCAACTGTACTACTTTCCACACGAGTATTGTAAATACCTAGATAATAGTGGCTAAGAAGAGTTGACAAGCCCCACTCACGTCCTGAACGGATATGGTCAAAGACTGAGCTGATATTGTCTTGTTGGAAAATACCAAAAATACTACGGACACCAGCATTAGCAAGACTTGAAAGCGGGAAGTCAATCAAGCGATATTTACCACCAAATGGCAAACTAGCTACTGGACGGTGGTCTGTCAGTGTTGACATATCATGAAAACCAACTGTGTTTCCTAAAATGGCAGAATATTTATCAATCTTCATCTGTTGCTACCCCCACTACTTCATCATATCCTACAACTTGTACTTCTTCTGTTCCATCAATTTCGACACCATCAGAAATAACTGCACCTTCACCAATAATGGCACGTTTGATTTTAGCTCCCTGACCGACAATTGCACCACTCATGATAACTGAATCTACTACTTCTGCCCCTTCGCGAACTTGCGCACCTGTTGAGAGGATAGAATGTTTAACAGTTCCATCTACGAAACAGCCATCGACAACCAAGGAATCTTCCACATGAGCATTTGCCCCAAGGAAGTTTGGTGGTGAAATTAAGTTTCTTGAGTAAATCTTCCATTGACGGTTACGGCTATCCAAGGCATTTTCTGGTGAAATATATTCCATGTTAGCTTCCCAAAGTGACTCAATAGTACCAACATCTTTCCAGTAGCCATTAAACTCATATGCATAGACACTTTCACCTGACTCAAGGTAATTTGGAATGACATTCTTACCGAAGTCTGACATATCGACATTGCTCTTTTCAGCAGTAACAAGCATATTGCGCAGACGTTGCCAATCAAAAATGTAAATTCCCATAGAAGCTTTTGTAGATTTAGGTTGAGCTGGTTTTTCTTCAAATTCAACAATGCGGTTATTGGCATCTGTGTTCATAATACCAAAACGGCTAGCTTCCTTAAGAGGAACATCAAGAACTGCTACTGTCAAACTAGCATTGTTATCCTTGTGTGACTGGAGCATATCATCATAGTCCATTTTATAGATGTGGTCCCCAGATAGAATCAAAACATACTCAGGATTGACACTGTCGATATAATCGATATTTTGGTAAATAGCGTGACTAGTCCCTTCGAACCAACGATTTCCTTCACTTGCAGAATAAGGTTGAAGAATAGAGACACCAGAATTGATACCATCTAGTCCCCAGCTTGAACCATTCCCGATATGGTTGTTGAGAGCAAGTGGTTGGTACTGTGTAATGACTCCAACATTGTTGATGCCTGAGTTGGCACAGTTTGAAAGAGCAAAGTCAATGATACGGTAGCGCCCACCAAATTGCACAGCTGGTTTTGCAATGCTTTGAGTGAGTTTACCGAGACGAGTTCCTTGCCCACCAGCAAGAATCAAAGCTAACATTTCATTCTTCATTTTCTACTCCTTTTTGGTTTTTACTTGTGACGGTTTTAGTAGGTTTTAAGCGACGTTTGATTTTCCAAACACTTGCTCCCATAGCCGGTAGGGTAAAGGTCAAGGTCTGCTCATAATCTTTCCATAGTCCTTCTTGCGTTTGCACAGTTTGATTATGTTCTTTCCAAACGCCTCCCCACTCTTCTAACTCAGTATTCCAGACTTCTTCGTAAATCCCTGCAACAGGCAGTCCGATTGTAAAATCTTTTCGTTCAACAGGTGCCATGTTAAAGACACAGACTAGCATGTCGCCCTTTTTACCCTTACGAATGAAGGAAAGAACACTCTGGTCTCGATTATCCGCATCGATGATTTCAATACCATCGTAGCTGGTATCAATTTCCCACAGACAGCGGTGGTCTTTGTAAAACTGGTTTAGCTGAGAAGTGAAATACTTCATCTTAGCATTCATAGGATCTTCTAGATTAGACCATTCCAACTGTTCTTCAGATTTCCATTCTAGGAATTGCCCATATTCACTACCCATAAAGAGCAATTTTTTACCTGGGTGACAAATTTGGTAGGTGTAGAGATTGCGCAAACCTGCGAATTGATTATAGCGATCTCCCCACATCTTGTGCATCATACTCTTCTTTCCATGAACCACTTCATCGTGTGAGAATGGTAGGAGATAATTCTCCTTGAAGACATACATAAAGCTGAAAGTCACCAGGTTAAAGTCATATTTACGATAAATCGGATCTTCTTCATAGAAACGGAGGATGTCATTCATCCAACCCATATTCCATTTATAGTCAAATCCTAGACCATCTGAATCCTTAGTGTCAGTAATCTGAGTAGCTGATGAACTTTCCTCAGCTATCATCATAACGTCTGGATGAACTAGTTTAATCACATCATTCAAGCGTTGAAGGAAATAATATCCTTCATAGTTGAGATTTCCACCATCTTTATTAGGTGTCCATGGAGCATCATCGTAGTCTAAATAGAGTATATTGCTGACAGCATCCACACGAATACCATCTAGATGGTAAAAATCAATCCAAAACTTAATACTAGAAATCAAGAAGGACTGGACTTCATTTTTTCCAAGGTCAAAATTGAGAGCGCCCCAACCATAGTTATGAGCCTTATTATGGTCTTGGTACTCAAAAGTCGGTGTCCCGTCATAATAAGCTAAGGCATCATCATTAATGGTGAAATGACCAGGTACCCAGTCCACAATAACTCCGATGTTGTTTAAGTGACATTCCTCAACAAAATCTTGAAACTCTTCAGGGCGACCATAGGCATGCTCTAAAGCAAAGTAACCCATAAGCTGATAACCCCAACTCAAACCGAGAGGGTGAGACATCAAGGGCATAAACTCAATGTGAGTAAAGTTCATTTCAACCAAGTAAGGAATGAGTTCATCTTTCAATTGAGCAAAACTATAAGGTGTGCCATCAGGATTTCTCTTCCAAGAGCCAGCATGAGCCTCGTAAATATTGACAGGACGCTCTTCAAAGCTCAAGCGTTTTCTCCGAGCTAACCAGAGACCGTCCTTCCATTTTTTCTCTGGGATTTCTGTTAAAATAGCCCCAGTACCCGGACGTGCCTCATACCTTACAGCCAAAGGATCAATTTTCATCAGCTGATGACCATTTGCACGTGTGATATGATACTTGTAAATTTGGCCTTCATGAGCAAGGCTGGTAAAGACTTCCCAGACACCAAATTCATTTCGTTCCATTGGAATTTGATTTTCTACCCAATTGGTGAAATCTCCTACCAAGTGGACAGCCTGAGCGTTGGGAGCCCACACACGAAATGTATAACCATACTCTCCATTTAGTTCTTCCCTATGTGCTCCTAGATAATGCTGAAGGTGAAAATTTTCTCCTGTCATAAAGGTGCGCAAAGCTTCTCTTTTATCCATAATACCTCCTCTTTTCTGTAAGCGTTTTCTATAGATTTATTATACTACCTTTTTAGGGAAGATTCAAGTAAATTACGGAATTTGCAAAAAAATCTTTTGAAAGTCTTCAACAAATTCACTGATGTGTTCACTTGTAAATCAAGAAATTTTCAGAAATGCTTTGAAAACGAATTGTTTTTTATAATACTATCATAAAGTTCGTCATTTAGCTAACAAAAAATATGATTTTAAGTAAAAAACAAACCAGGAAACGAATTTCCTGATTTTACATTTCATTTCACATCAAAAACAATGGATTTGACATTTGTCATCGCTTCAATACTATATTTAATTCCTTGCACTCCAGCGCCAGAACCTTTGACACCAAGGAATGGGAAATTATCTGGACCACGCTGGGTTTTATTATTTATATGAACTGTACCCACTTCAAGTTTTTCAGCAATTTCAAATGCTTTTTTGAAATCATTTGTAAAGACTGAGGATTGAAGGCCGAATTCAGATTCGTTGGCAAAGGCAATGGCTTCCTCTACACTAGCCACACGGATAATTGGTAAAACAGGACCAAATGGCTCTTCCCATGCCACTTTCATATCTTTTGTAACTTGGTCAAAAAGCACTGGCCATAGAAGATTGCCTTCGCGTTTGATTGGTGTAAGAGCCTGAGCACCTTTTTCTTGTGCATCATCAATCAAGCCCCAAATAAAGTCTGCTGAAGCATTGTCGATAACTGGTGTGATATCAGCATTGTCGAATGGATCGCCAACTGTTAATTTAGTAACCTCTGCTTGAAGCAAAGCAGCTAGTGTATCTGCTACACTTTCGATAACAATAACACGTTTAATGGCTGTGCAACGTTGACCTGAATAGCTAAAGGCACCCGCAACAATTTGCTTGGCAGCATGTTCCAAATCTGCATCTTCTAGTACTAAGGCTGCATCTTTCCCACCAAGCTCCAACATGATTGGACGCATACCAGCTAAACGACCAATACGTTCTCCGATAGGAGTTGAACCTGTAAAGTTGATGAAGTTGACTTCTTTGTGTTCAATGATATAATCCCCAATTTCTGAACCACGACCCGTAATGGTATTGAAAACACCAGCCGGAATCCCTGCTTCTTCAAACGCTTTAGCCAACAAGAGCCCAGAAATAGAACCTTGTGTTGGTGGCTTAAACATGACTACATTCCCTGCAATCAAGGCAGGTGCAATTTTAGAAGCAGATAAATTAACTGGATAATTAAAGGGAGCGATAGCCAGCACGACACCAACTGGCTCGCGACGAACAACGGCCAATTTATTTTTACTTGCTGCTTCAAAACCGCCACCTTCCATTGCTTGTCCAGTGATACGGAGACCTTCCTCAGCAGCATAGCGAATCAAGTCTGCGGTACGCACCACTTCTCCAATAGCTGCTTTAATTCCCTTTGCCACTTCTTTGGCAAGTATAGTACCAATTTCTTCCTTATCACGTTCTAAAATAGCTGCTGTTTTGTGCAAATAAGCCGCACGTTCAACTGCTGATAAAGCTCGCCAAGCTGGCAGGGCTGCACGCGCAGCTTTCATAGCCTCATCTACTTCTGCCTGAGTCATAGCTGGAACAGTCCCTAATTCTTCTTGATTGATTGGTGAATAAATCGTAATTTCTTGTTCAGCTGATTTCCATTTTCCATTTACTAAATTCTGATATTTTGTCAAATTCTCGTCCTCCTGAAAATGATTAAGATATATTTTACCGAATTTTCAGAAAATTACAACCCTTTTTGCAAGTTTTTGAGATTATTTTCACAAGCTTGATTTTTCAAAGTATACCCAACAAAAATAAAAAAATCAGACTAGGAATCTAGCTCGGTCAAGGCGAAACTGATATACTTTGAAGAAATTTTCGAAGAGCATAAATTAGTACTATAATAAAGTGAAACAAGAAATGAACAATTTGGGGTTGGAATTAAAATAAATTTATAACAACGTTTTAGAAGCAACATTGTACTATTCTTGATTCATTTTATTAGACCTATAATTAACAAAGATTTCTGAAACAGAGTCTAGGTAAAAGTCTTCATAATAAAAAGACACCCTATCAAGTGTTCAAACACTTTGATAGGATGCGTTGTTTCGTAAAAATACTTATCAAATTTTCTATACAAGCGAGCTGTTAGCTAAGCTCTTTCTATTCATTCAATTTCAATGAATGGATTTTTTAGTAATGCTCATAACTGGGAATTTTACTGTGTTAAAATAGCGAGATAGATAGCATTATAAAACAGTCAAGACAGCTAGACTAATATCATCTATAACATTGTCTTCTTTCGAGCGACTGTTGGTTACCAACATGGCTAAATTTCCTGCATTTTCAAAGTATAAGGAACTTCCCTTGGCATTGAATACTACCAATAGATGTTCTGGTCCCCCGTGAATCTCGTAAACAATCCATCCACTATTTTCTGCAGCGGTGTGGACAAAGACATGACGGTAAACTTCTTCGTATGTAGGATAAGAAAAGGCGCTAGTCTGTGTTTTCAATCGAATAATTTGACGGATAAACTCAATACTATCTTGACGCTCATTAATCAAGTTCCAGTTGACTTGATTCACACTGTCAGGAGCGTTATAGCTATTCATAGCACGCTCTCTATCATCATGGGTCAACTCACCATTCTCACCAGTTGCAACTAGTTTAGTGCGTCCAAATTCTTGACCGATTTCCATAAAGGCCATCCCCTGCATGAGAAGGTTCATTGCTGTCGCCGTCTCAACCTTGCGCATAATCTGGTCTGAACTTTGATCTGGATGAAGAGTCGCCAACAAATCATGAAGATTGTAATTATCATGGGCTTCAACATAGTTGAGAACCTGATTTGGACTGAGATAAGAACCCAATTCTCGGCTACCAAGAATGGCCTTGGCAATGATTGGTTCGGTGGCTGCACCACTTACAAATCCTGACTTGATTGCACCATAAACTTCTCCTCCTTTGACCGCATCACGCTGATTATCATTGAAGAATCCGATATTTGGCATTTGGTAAGCATTGTCCTTCTTGGCCTTATCATAAGGTGCAAGACCTGTTCCCATATCCCAGCCTTCTCCATAAGTGATAATACGGGGATCAACCTCATCTAGCGCCCAACGAATCGCTTGCATGGTTTTGACATCATGAATACCCATCAAGTCAAAACGGAAGCCGTCAATATTGTATTCCTGTACCCAGTATAGAAGAGAATCAATCATGTACTTGCGGAACATTTCGTGTTCACTGGCTGTTTCATTTCCAACACCTGTTCCATTCTGGAAGGTACCGTCTGGATTCATACGATAGTAGTAATCAGGGACAGTTGTTTGGAAAGGTGCATCAACTACTGAGAAGGTATGATTATAGACCACATCCATAATGACACCAATACCCGCATCGTGATAGGCTTGAACCATGGTCTTCAAATCACGAATTACCTGCCCTGGATCATCTGGATTACTAGAAAAACTTGGTTCTGGTGCATTGTAGTTTTGAGGGTCATAACCCCAGTTATAGGTTACATTTCCATCCTCATCGTATTCCTTATGGCGATCAAAGATAGGCTGGAGTTGAACGTAGTTGCAGCCAAGTTCTTTGATATAGTCAAAGGCGGTTGCTTGTCCGAATTGGTTTACAGTTTCAGTCTGGGCAGCACCAAGGAAGGTTCCACGGAGATGCTCTGCAACTCCAGATGTCGGAGATTTGGTTAAATCTCGGATATGCATTTCACAGATAACTGCTTTACATGGATTTTCCAAACGCCAAGGCGCTTCTGTTCCATGTTTGACCACAAATCCTTCTACTTGTCTGTCTTGATGAGAAAGAATTACGGAACGTTTGCCGTCAGGACTTGTGGCAATCGTGTAAGGATCTCTCGTCACAGTCTGGTGGTGAGGAAAGTCAATCTGATACTGATAAGCCTTGCCAGCAAGATTTTCATCTAAGTCTAGACTCCAAACACCAATGGTATTGTACTTATGACTGTATGAATAGCTATTACCACGCTCTAGATTAAAGGTTTTCCAAATCGGAGCGTCGTTGCTGGTATTTTCGTAGACAACCACCTGTACAGCAGTAGCCGTAGGAGCCCAAAGTTTAAAGCTAGTCTGATAATCTGAAAGACTGTAACCTAGTTCTCCTTGGTAGCCCCAGTGGTGATCAAAACTAGCGCTATGTATTGCTCTATCAAAAGCAAATGGATTTTGATCTTTGTAGTAAGGACTAGCAATGGCTGGGTTTTCAGAATAATAAACAGTCTCGTCGCCCTCTAAAATCCAAACTTCTGTCAGAAGCGGATAGTAGTTATAACGCACGGAATATTCCTTAACTGTCCCATCAATCTCGACAGAAAACTTCAGGTTTTCTAACTTTTCTTGACTTGTAACTGTGAAGGAGAACTTTGCTCCAAAAAAGTTATTTTCATAATACAATTTTTCAACATTGTCCGCCTGTTTTCTACTAAATGAACAGGCTGCATAATCCCCGTTTTTTCGATGAAAATGGATGACTACAGGGTAATTTAACATTTCTTTTCCTAATTTCTAATTTTAATTTAATTTTTTATGTGGTGCTGATAGATTCAGCAATTTAATTTCTGACTCAAGATAGACTCAATTCATGTCAAAACACTTCAGGATAGACAGTTTCAGACTATCTAACATCTAGCCTTCTACTATTCTTTACAAACTTTCGAGCCAAGCTTCATCTCGAACTTCAATACCAAGTTCTTGTGCTTTTTGAAGTTTACTTCCAGCATCTGCACCTGCCACGACGAGGTCGGTCTTTTTAGAAACACTGCCAGTCACTTTGGCACCCAAACTTTCGAGTTTACTTTTAGCTTCTGAGCGCTTGAGACGTTCCAATTTTCCAGTCAATACAACGGTCAAACCTGACAAGGCTGCATTCACTACTACAGTCTGACCTTTATAGTCCAAATTGACTCCTGCTTCTTTCAATTCTCTGAGGAGAATTTCAGAGCCTTCTGTCGCAAAATAAGTCTGAAGACTCTTTGCAATCACACCACCTAGACTTTCAATACTAGACACCTCCTCTGGATCTGCCTGAGCCAGATTTTCGATTGAATGAAAATGTTGAAGTAAGAGCTGACTGGCCTTGCTTCCGACATGGCGAATGCCAAGACCAAACAAGAGTTTCTCAGCAGAGTTTTCCTTAGATGCTTGAATAGCCTGATACAGTTTAGAAGCAGACTTTTCCTTAACACCTTCTAAAAGGAGGAAATCTTCTTCTTGTAATCGGTAAATATCCGCCACATCCTTAACCAGATTGGCAGCAAAGAGTTTCTCAACTACTGATGGACCAAGGCCTGTAATATTCATGGCATCTCTAGAGGCAAAGTGGATCAAACCTTCCATGATTTGGGCAGGACAACGCGGATTGATACACCGCAGGGCCACTTCATCTTCAAAGTGCAACAAGTCAGAATCACAACTTGGGCAGTTTGTAGGGATATCTAGTTTCTCTTCAGAAACCCGTTTGGACTCTACCACACGCAAGACGGCAGGGATGATATCTCCAGCCTTATAAACGATAACCGTATCATCTTTTCGGATATCTTTTTCAGCAATATAATCCACATTGTGCAGAGTTGCACGGCTAACAGTTGTCCCAGCTAGTTGTACTGGTGTTAGATTGGCAGTCGGGGTTACAACACCCGTACGGCCAACTGTCCAATCAACTGATAAGAGTTTAGCTTCTTTTTCCTCAGCAGGAAACTTGTAGGCTACTGCCCACTTTGGAGCCTTAACAGTAAAGCCAAGTTCTTCTTGACCTGCTAGGTCGTTGACCTTGATCACCACCCCATCGATATCATAAGGCAGATTGTCCCGTTCCTCTCCTACTTCTTGGATAAAATTCCAGATTTCATCTATGTTTTCAGCCAAGATTCGCTTAGGATTAACCACAAAACCGAGCTGTTCTAGGTGCTTCAAAACCTTTTCTTGACTATCACGAGTTGAAGGACTGGCTTCTTGATAGAGGAAAGTGGCAAGATTACGCTTGGCAACTACTGCTGTATCCAGCTGACGCAGTGTTCCTGCCGCTGCATTACGAGGATTAGCAAATTCGGGCTCTCCATTTTCTTGACGAGCTTGGTTGACCTGGTCAAAAGAAGCGCGTGGCATATAACATTCCCCACGAACTGTGATATCTAGTTCTTCTGGCAAGGTCAAAGGAATATCCTTAACACGCTTAAGATTTTCTGTGATATTTTCCCCAACAGAACCATCTCCACGTGTTGCCCCAGCAACTAAAATCCCCTTTTCATAAGTCAGCGAGATAGACAAACCATCGATTTTCAGCTCACAAATATAGGTCGGATGAGCCACTTCCTTACGAACACGCGCATCAAAAGCTTCAACCTCCTCACGTGAAAAAGCATCCTGCAAACTATAAAGAGGATACTGATGACTGTATTTTTCAAAACCATCTAAAATCTTGCCACCAACACGATGAGTAGGACTGTCTGCTAGCACTTGATCTGGATAGGCAGTTTCTAACTCAACTAACTCACGGTAAAGGCGGTCATACTCACTGTCTGAAACCGAGGGATTATCGCTGGTATAGTACTCAGTCGCATAGTGATTGAGCAAGGCGACCAACTCATTCATTCTTTTATTCATAAAACTATTTTACCATAAACTAAGCCCTCCTCACAAACGAGAAGGGCGGAAAAAACGCTTAGATTAGAATTATTTTTAAAACTCAAACAGACTTATATCTCTTTTTTAAAATGAGTTCGTACATAGCCTAGAGCTAAGAAAGATAAAGCAACAACTCCTAGCCCTATAATCAAGAAAGAATAAAGATGGACACTTGGAAGCAAGGTCATCAAACCTTTTGCAATCGGCATAAAGAGAATTGCCAGTGTAAAAATGGTACTCAATACCCTACCCAGATATTCTCCATCAATCTTGGTCTGTACCTGTGTAAAGAAGTGAATATTAAAAATCGTCATAAAGAGTTCACAAATCAGGTTTCCAGAAAAGGTTAAAATATTGGGCAGTGGCAAACCCATCATGAAAACTCCTACTCCTGTTAAAATCAATAAGAACAAAAGTGTATTCATACTTGATTTAAATTTATTTGCTATCAGTGCTCCTATAATTGAGCCAATCGCACCCATGGTTAAGATAGTCGCATAAGCTCCTTCTACTCCATATAGTTTATTTGAAAAAGGAAGCAAAAACTCAAAAGCCGCAAAAAAGAAATTAACGCTGGAAGCCACTAACAGGAGAAAGAAAATCTCTTTTTGATGCCAGATATAGTGCAAGCCATCTTTGATATCTGCAAAAATATCTTTACCAGTAAAAAGTTTCTTATCTTGAACCATTGGTTCTTCTTTTGGAAGTAAGGCCACTAGAACAAATGCTATAAAAAAAGTCAAAGCATCTAGTAAGAGCGTCAGATGGAGACTTGAGAATTGTAAAACAAGAAAAGAAAGTACAGGAGAACTCACGCTGACAACCTGCAAGACCAACTCCAAACGAGAATTGTAGAGGACCAGTTCATCCTTCTCTACCAATTCGGTGATAATGGCCTTATTTGCTGGTCTAGAAAAGGCAAAAGCAATAGCCTGAACAATATTGGCAAAAATCAAAGCTCCAATCATCCAGCTGTCATTCCTTATAAAAGAAATAGCCAGACAAAGAATCCCACAAACAAGGTCTGCCGCCATTAAAATCTTACGACGAGAAAAACGGTCTGAAATGACTCCGCCAAAGGGATTTACGAGAATAGATGTGACGAGTTCAGAAATCTGATACATTCCTAAAACAGTCTGGCCTATGGCCCCCATGGAAGCCAACCAGACACTATTTCCATAATCATAGAGCATATTCCCTATCTTGTTAACAGCTCCGCGACTAATCAACTGTACTGCATAGCGATTCATATAAAAACTCCTCTCAAATTTTGAAACTATTGTATCAAAACCGAAAGGAGCTTTTTCATTTTTCCCTTATTTGGGAAAATTAATCTTTGATAAATTTTTTGTAGTGTTCCTGATAGTAGGCTACTTGCTCTGGAAGATCTAGCACGTCAAAAATATGCATGGCCTCTTGCATTTGCTTACAACCTTCTTTACACTGTCCTTTTTGGTACAAGGCAAAGCCTTTTAGGTAATGTAAAATATTTCGTTCATACAGACTAATGTTTTTACCAATAATCTTCTCTGTATAAGTCTCAAAATAGCTTGCATTGTCAAAAGAAAGATGCTCTAAACAATGCTGGTAACAATTGAGGGCCAAAATCAAAACCAATCTCTTATGGCGACCAATCTCTTGATAAAATTCCTCCCTCTCCATGACTTCTCTACCAATCCGAGTGACATAGTCTACATCGTAGAAACTATAGAGGTTACCGAAAAGAATCAACTCATACATGGTCCATTCTTCTGTTTTGAAGAGATAATCTGCTACCTTATCTAAATCATCCTGCTCCATATGATAACTCGAATCTCTTTGACAAATCAGACCTTGCAACAAAATCCAGTTCAGCTCAAAATAGAGTGGATTTGTCGAACTCTTAGCCTTTTCAAGTTGTTCACTTTGAAGCTTTTGAAAACCTGCAATATCATTTGAGTAGTAAAGGGGTACAATTTGTCCCATCATGGCAACATGTTCATGATTATGGAAATCCCTAGCCTTATCCATGAAATTTTCGATTGTTACATGAATGTTATCCAAAATCTCAAAGAAACGTGAGACTGCTAGGTCAGACTCCCCAAGCTCAAAGCGAGATAACTGAGAAGTTGAACAGGACTCCCCTGCCGCCTCCTTTAAAGAATAATTTCCACTTGTCCGAAATTCACGAAATACTTTTCCAAGATGTTCCATCTTTACACCTGCTCTGATAATTCTTCCCATTCAAGCATAGCTTCTTCCTGACGGTGGCTGATTTTGTCCAGCTCAGCCTGTAATTCCATCAGTTTGTCGGCATCGTTTGTTTCCAACATTTGTTCAGAAATATCTTGGCTTTGACTTTCTAACTCTTCAATTTCAGCTTCTAGACTTTCGATTTGTCGCATGAGTTTGCGAACTTCTTTTTGACTTTCTTTCTGAGCTTGATAGTCATTAACTGAACTTGATTCTTTTGCTTGATTGCTAGTTGAAGCTTCCTCAGCCTGAATCATTTCTACTTCTGATTTCTTCTCAACATAGTAGTCGTAATCTCCCAGGTAAAGAGTCGAGCCATTCTCTGACAATTCCAGTACATGAGTTGCCACACGATTGATAAAGTAACGGTCGTGGCTGACGAATAGAAGAGTTCCATCAAAGTCAATCAAGGCATTTTCTAGCACTTCCTTGCTATCAATATCCAAGTGGTTGGTCGGCTCATCCAGAATCAAGAAGTTATTGTTTTCCATAGACAATTTAGCCAAAAGCAAACGAGCTTTCTCGCCACCTGACAGCATGCCGACTGATTTTTTAACATCATCACCAGAGAAAAGGAAGGCACCTAGACGGTTACGGATTTCAACTTCTGGTGTCAGTTTAAAATCATTCCAGAGCTCATCTAATACAGTATTACTTGGTGTCAGCTTACTTTGGGTTTGGTCATAGTAACCCACCTCAACATTGGCACCAAAGCGCTTTTCACCTTTGATAAAAGGAATCTGGTCCACAATAGATTTGATAAAGGTTGACTTACCGATTCCATTTGGACCAACGATGGCAACAGCATTCATTTTACGGAGGTCTAGGTTGATAGGCTCTGACAATATTTCCCCATCATAGCCAATAGCCACATTTTCAACAGTCAATACAACATTACCCGACGTTTTTTCAGACTGGAAGGTCATATTGGCTGATTTCTTGCCAGCTTCAGGCTTGTCTAAACGCTCCATTTTTTCCAGTTGTTTACGACGAGATTGGGCACGTTTGGTCGTTGAAGCTCGGACTAGATTGCGATTGACAAAGTCTTCCAGAGCAGCGATTTCCTTTTGTTGCTTTTCATAGTTTTTTTCTTCAGTAGCTAGCTTCTGCTCCTTTAATTCAACAAAACGAGAGTAGTTGCCCACATAGCGATCCAAGGAATGCTTGGTCAAATCCAGCGTAATTGTCGCAACCTTGTCCAAGAAATAACGGTCGTGGCTGACGATAATGAGGGCACCGCTATAGTTTACCAAGTAATTCTCTAGCCAGGCAATGGTTTCGATATCCAAATGGTTGGTTGGCTCGTCCAAGACTAAGAGATTTGGCTTTTCAAGGAGCATTTTAGCCAGTGCCAGACGAGTATTTTGACCACCCGAAAGCTCGGCAATTTTCATCTGCCACATAGACTCGTCAAACTTAAATCCATTTAAAATCGCTCGTATATCAGCTTCATAGGTAAAGCCACCTGCCTGACGAAAATTTTCAGATAAGCGGTCGTAATCTGACATCAGCTTATTCAAATCATCACCAGACTTTTCACCCATCTCCAGCTCCATCTGACGCAGTTGTTTCTCAGTCCGACGCAAATCATCAAAGACATGAAGCATTTCATCGTAGATGGTATTTTCAGACTCAAAACGGCTATCTTGAGCTAGGTAAGACAGATAAATATCTTTTTTCTTATTGATTTCTCCGCTAGTTGGCTCCTCTTCTCCAACTAAAATCTTCAAAAGAGTAGACTTACCTGCACCATTTTTCCCAACAAGGGCAATCCTATCACGTTCATCAACCTGCAGGTTGATATTATCAAAAAGAACCTCTCCTGCAAAAGAACGTTCAATTTTATTAGCTTGTAAAATAATCATACAAACAGTATAGCATGTTTCCCTAAGGCATTCAAGACTTGATAAACCAGCATATGACACCACTTTTCTGAAAATTATGCTACCGTTTTACTAAAACGCTAAAAAGTGCTATAATGTGAACGGTTAAAACAATTTACAAAAAGGAGAATTTCAATGTCTTACCAAGAAAATTACCAGAAATGGGTTGATTTTGCGGAGCTTCCTGACTATCTTCGTCAAGATTTGGAAAATATGGATGAAAAAACAAAAGAAGATGCCTTCTATACAAATCTTGAATTTGGTACTGCAGGTATGCGTGGCTTGATTGGTGCTGGTACAAACCGCATCAACATCTACGTTGTTCGCCAAGCTACTGAAGGATTGGCTCGTTTGATCGAGTCAAAAGGTGGAAATGAAAAAGAACGTGGTGTAGCAATTGCCTACGATAGCCGTCACTTCTCACCTGAGTTTGCCTTTGAGTCTGCGGCAGTTCTTGCTAAACACGGCATCAAATCTTACGTATTTGAAAGCCTCCGTCCAACTCCAGAACTATCATTTGCAGTTCGTCACCTCAACTGTTTCGCAGGTATCATGGTCACAGCCAGTCACAACCCTGCACCATTTAACGGTTACAAGGTTTACGGTGAAGACGGTGGACAAATGCCTCCACACGATGCAGACGCTTTGACTACTTATATCCGTGCAATCGAAAACCCATTTGCAGTTCAAGTTGCTGATGTGGAAGCTGAAAAAGCTTCTGGCTTGATTGAAGTCATCGGCGAAGCTGTTGATGTGGAATACCTCAAAGAAGTTAAGGACGTAAACATCAACCCAGCCTTGATTGAAGAATTCGGTAAAGACATGAAAATTGTCTACACACCACTTCATGGTACTGGTGAAATGTTGGCTCGTCGTGCTCTTGCCCAAGCAGGATTTGACTCAGTTCAGGTCGTTGAAGCGCAAGCAACTGCTGACCCAGACTTCTCAACTGTAAAATCTCCAAACCCAGAAAGCCAAGCAGCCTTTGCACTTGCTGAAGAACTTGGTCGTCAAGTTGGTGCAGATGTTCTTGTCGCAACTGACCCTGATGCTGACCGTGTTGGTGTTGAAGTTCTTCAAAAAGATGGTAGCTACCTCAACCTTTCAGGTAACCAAATCGGTGCCATCATGGCTAAATACATCTTGGAAGCCCACAAAAATGCTGGAACTCTGCCTGAAAATGCAGCACTCTGCAAATCTATCGTATCAACTGACTTGGTAACGAAGATTGCTGAAAGCTACGGCGCAACTATGTTCAACGTCTTGACTGGTTTCAAATTCATCGCTGAAAAAATCCAAGAATTCGAAGAAAAACACAATCACACTTACATGATGGGATTTGAAGAAAGCTTCGGTTACTTGATTAAACCATTCGTACGTGATAAAGACGCTATCCAAGCTGTTCTAGTCGTTGCTGAACTTGCTGCCTACTATCGTTCACGTGGTTTGACACTTGCTGACGGTATCGAAGAAATCTACAAAGAGTACGGCTACTACGCAGAAAAAACTATCTCTGTTACCCTTTCTGGTGTCGATGGTGCTGAACAAATCAAAGCGATCATGGCTAAATTCCGCAACAATGCTCCAAAAGAATGGAACGCAACAGCTATCACTGTCGTAGAAGACTTCAAAGCTCAAACTGCTACTGCTGCTGACGGTACCGTTACAAACTTAACAACTCCTCCAAGTGATGTTTTGAAATACACACTTGCTGACGGTTCATGGATTGCTGTTCGCCCTTCAGGTACAGAACCAAAAATCAAGTTCTACATTGCAGTTGTAGGTGAAACCAACGAAGAATCACAAGCTAAAATCGCTAACATCGAAGCAGAAATCAATGCTTTTGTAAAATAAAGCCCTATAAAAGATGAGACCAACCAATCTCATCTTTTTTTCGTATCAAATCTAAGCAATTTTAGAAACTTTATGGCATACTAGACTTATCAATGAAAGCGAGGTAATCTCATGGAACAATTTTTAGATAATATCAAAGACCTTGAAGTCACTACAGTTGCGCGTGCGCAAGAAGCTCTTGATAAAAAAGAAACTGCAACCTTCTTTATCGGTCGCAAAACTTGCCCTTACTGCCGTAAATTTGCAGGTACATTGGCAGGTGTCGTAGCTGAAACCAAAGCTCACATCTACTTCATCAACAGTGAAGAACCAAGCCAACTCAATGAGTTGCAAGCATTCCGCTCACGCTATGGAATTCCAACCGTACCAGGCTTCGTTCACATTGCAGATGGAAAAATCAATGTCCGTTGCGACTCTTCAATGTCAGCACAAGAAATCAAAGAATTTGCTAGATTGTAAAAAATATAAAAAGAAGGCATTCGCCTTCTTTTTAATTATTTTCAAAATAGGAATCAACCAACTCCTGAATCCTACCTACTTTAGCAGCAGGAATAGTATCTTCTAGAACAAAGTTCTTTCTACTGATATCTTGAGAGAGATTTCCAAAGATAAAATTAGTCGAGATATTATAGATAATCTCTGAAGGTGCAAATCCATAAACTTGATTTTCCAAGATATGTTTTAAGCGTTCCTCAGAATTTGGAAAAGCATCTTTCAAACCTTCGCTATTATATAGTCGCTTAACAAGTTCAGCAATATAGAGTCCTGACTTCATGTACAAATCAATAAATGTCTTAGATGGATCATCAAAGATACCTGGACTTTCTTTTTCAAGGTCATCCACCATTCTCTTCACCACTCGTTTAGGAGTGAAAATCTGGTTAGTTTTCTGCGGTGGAATATAGTCAAAGATATCTTCTTTTTGATCTTTAAAATAATCTGCCAATTCCTCTTTCTTACGAAGAAATTCTTGGATTGCTTCATCAAATGTTGCTCGATCAAAGAGATGTCCTGCAAAATCTGGTCCACCATCTCTCAAATAACGAAATTGATCAATCGTAATACCAGTCACTTCAAAGAAAACATGCTCAGGAACAAAGGTATCAAAATTATCAAGTGTTAGAGTTTGATCACCATAAGCCATAATAAAACTTGGGATGGTTCGTGCAAATCCACGAAGATGGTCACGAATCTCATCTTGAGCTGATTGTTTCAACTGCTCAACACGTTTTATCTCAACCTGTTCAATAAACTTCTCAGGCATTTTTTCCACTTCTTTTTTAAGTGTTTGCTCTAGTTTTTCCTTGTGAATAAGATTGTTTTCTTCTAAACGTTTATCAAAATCTTCTTGAATCTTATCCTTTTGCTCCTTATCAACTGCTTCATTGATTTGTTGTTGCAATTCTTCCCTGATATGAGCTTCAGAAATTTTTCTTTCGATATCATTTTTTCGAATTTCATTCTCAAATGTTGCTGTAATTTGCTTCTTGATTTGATCTGTTTCTCGAGTTTTTAGGTTGTATTCACCTTTCAAATCTTCTACAATCACTGAAGAAACTGTCTTGCTCAAATCATTAACCAGCTGTTTTTGAGTTCTGTCCTCATCCTTAGTGAACAAATCTGTCACAGATTGACTAAGTCCATAGACTTTTTCACCAAAAAGTCGCATTTGCTGATTAACTACAATTTCATGGTCAACTACTGCATTGCCCTCATCATCTACTGTAACATCTGAAAAGTCTAATAGTTCAGAAGATGTTTGTAACTTCCCTTCCTTTTCAACTGGGAGTTCATTTAAAATGTCTAGAACTGTTTGACTAGCTTGGAAAATACCGCTGATATTATCAAATAAGAGATTGGACATAAAGCCTCGTTTAAGAACTTCTCTAGCTTTTATCTGGCGAGGAATGGTTAGAACTGCCTTAGCATCAATTTCAACCATCTTACCAGCACGGTCTTCTGCTATGACAGGGAAGAAATTTAGTAATTCTCTAATGTTTTCTTCGCGAGTTGCTGAAGTTCCTCCACCTCCTGCAGTTGCAAGTGATAAGTTATTCGCAAACTCATCAAAGAGAATCAGGGTTCTTTCTGGCGCAAAGTCAAATACATAGGCTCTTTCTTTGCGGAAATGATTTCCTTTGCTATCGGTCCATGAATATGGGTTCTGAGCACGAAATGCAGCTTGCATATAAAGAGCTGGTGATTTCAAATTTGATAACATCAATACGCCTGTCCATTCAGGTATGGTGACCCCTGTCGTCAACTGACCCACGGATAGGGTAATAGTTTTATCATTATCTGCTATCGCTTTTCTAACCAAATCTAAGGATTTGAGTTTGACTTTATCGTCTTCTTCGGACATACGTCCATCACCTGCAGCTAGAATAATCTCATAGTTTTCATAAATTGGGTGTTCTTCTAGTAGTGCTTTTAAAGCTTTAGCTGAGGCTACACGTTCTAACAGCCAAAAAGTATGCTTGAGTTCATTACGAAGTTCTTTGGTTGAAAATGGATACTTTTCATTGCTTGATAGAGTATTTAGCCAATTTCTAACATCTTGCTCATGGATAAATTTCCCTTTATCATCTGTAGCGAAAAATTCACTCAAGTCAAAAGCATAGTCGATATTCTCTCCATCAAGTTGAGCCCCTTTTTCTAACTCCTCACCAATCATCTGAGACATTTGATAGGTAAAGAGATTTAATTGAGGCAAGCTCTCATATGGATTTTCCTCTTCTTGCTCAGGCGACCAATTCGTTTTGGCTGCCTGCTCATCAGCATAAGACCAGTTGTAGATTTGATCCTCTGTAAAATCTCCTTTGGCCAATGCCTTAAATGGTGTACCTGACAAATGCAGAGTGAAATTCCGTCGAATCTTATTAAAAGCTTGGTCTGTCTTAAAGGTATCAACTCCTTCGTGAGCCTCATCGATAACCAATAAATCCCAGTGGAGATCTGTAACCCATTTAAGTTTGTTATGCTCTCCACCTAGATAAGCAGAGCCTTTCAAGTCTTGAAGACTGATAAAAGCAAGTTGTCTTACATCGTCATCTAAAATACCAACAAATTCTTTTCGTGACAAGGTTGGACGACTTTTAAGGCTATCCGATTCAGAAACAAACTTGTAAGTCGTTTGACCTGCTATGAATTTTTCAAAATCATCATACCATGAGTTAGCAATGGCAGGTCTGTTTGTTACAATCAGGACATTGACAGCATCCATTCGACGAACTAGATCATAGGTAGACAAGGTTTTACCAAAGCGTGGCTTGGCATTCCAGAGGAACTTACCTCCTGGATGATTCTGGAAATAAGCTAAGGTCTTAGCAACTGCTTCTTCCTGCTCTTGTCGCAAGGTATAGTCCTGTCCTTGGCCAGGCTGATAACCTGACAAATCATGCTGAACAAACTTATCAAAAAGATTTTTTGATTTCTCAGGAGTTCCATTAAAGTAAAACCATTCTGTCTTAGGACGACGTTCCACATCATGGAAAGAAAGGAAATGGTGAAAATCATGATCCTTGAAAGTTTTCCCCTTATCAGGATCTTCTGTATAGGTCGCATCTCCAGTCCACAATATGTCTGTATCTATATGAGCAGTATGCGTTTGCTCCTTGATACGTTGTGTGACATCACGCTCCGTATAACCAATCTTAATCCAGCCCTCATTACTAGTTACCGTAGGAGTGGTGTAGGCATAGATTTTAGGATGAATCTCTTTAGAAGTTTTAATTTCTACCATCAATCCATCTCCCTTACATGAGTCTCAATAAAGGCAATTTCTTCAGGAGAAAGATCATATTTTTGATAGAGCTGACGGTCAATATCAGACACTGATTGAGTCCAATCAATGTCCGAATTGACCGTAAAGTCTTGGAGAGGGACGTATTTCCATGTTCCTTTTTTATTATCTTGTGTAATTTTTAGTACACCTAACAAAGTCCTAGCAAATTTAGATTTTATATACTTAAATAATGAATCTGCTTCATCCAATGTTTCTAATTTACCAATAGAAATAAAGGTCTGTGTGTGACCCACGAGTGGGGTACCCACGAGTGGGGTCGATAGGACTTCGCCAATCGCCCCACTGCCATTTGCTTTTGGCAGTATCACCTTATATTTATCCAAATTCCCAGGTCCTTTGATGTATTTCTTTGGAACAAATTTTATTACACGTTCATTATTTAACCTACCTATTAATTGAATTGATTCACATTCTGGTTTATCATCCGTAAAAATTTCAGGCAACTTTTCAAAAATATTTGTTGTCACATCAAATTTATGACCCTTACTTAACCTGTCTTCGAAATTAGGATAATCACTGTGTAGGGCTTCTGTTAATTTATAACTTTCTGGTGCAAAAACATAGTCACTTAAAGATTTGAAATCATTTCTATGATAGACTTTTTTATAAATTGAATTCAGTTCATCAAAAGCGGTATATGTTTCAATCGCTCCAAAAACTCTATCATTATCGTGGTAACTAATCGTCACTCCACCTTTAATATCCGTACCAGGAAAAACTTTCGAAGAATCTTGGACATAATACATGACTTTAAAATGTTCATTCAACAGCATTTTTTCATTCCATGATTTTGGTGTTTTCCCAGCCTTAAACAAAAACCTAGCAGGTGTTATCAATACTGATTTTCTACTAATCTTATAAGATTCATCCATGAAATGATGATATATTGGTTTGTCACTTGTTCCTTGTAATTCTTCTTGATACGGCGGATTTCCTATCACGACATCAAATTTCATTTCACTTTCCTCGCTAGATAGGCACTCAAAACCTATCATTCTATTCTTTTTCCAGTCTTTGATTTGGGTTTTAGATTCTTCTGCTTGTTCTACTTCCAGCTCATCGGAAAACAAGCTTAACTGTTGAGATTGTCCTTGTGTAGCTGAGTAGGGACTGTTTTTTTTCAATCCATCCATCTGAAAGACATTGTAGGAGATAATAGTCGCAATTTCTTTCTTTTGCTCTAAGGTTGGTTGATTTCCAGTCTTTGCAAGATAGTAGTCCTCAAATGATGCTAAAAGATTTTCACGCGCCAAAAGGAGAGAATCTCCTTGATACTCATAACCATAAGAAGCTCGATAAGCTTTTTTTACAAGTTCATAAAAGGTGACTTCATCTGAGACCTCACGACTAATGCGCTGCAATTTTCTATCAACAAAACCAACTCGCTCAGATAATGGAATTTCCTCACCAGTTACGGTATCATATCTCGTTACCATATAAGGTGCTTCACCACAAGTTATCTCCAACCACCTTAGGTCAACATACTCCTCAAGACTTAAAGAGCCTAGTTCCGATTCTACATATCCATTTTGCTTTGCGACCAACCAAGTTGGTGTAAACACTTCTGCCCTTATTTTTGTACGATCTTTTTGCTCATACTTGGATTTTTCAGATCTGGGCTGAATCAAGTTTGCATAGTTTCCCGTCACCCTACTTGGAGTGATGCGATCACTTGGAGCAAATCCCTTTCCTAACAATTCATAAGAATGCGTCGCCCAAACAATATTTTTCTTGGTCGTTCGATCTTTTAAAAGAATTTTTAATAAGTCAGCCGATTCTTTAGATAAACTTTCTTCACTAATATCTATTGTCATAAGCAACCTCTCTTATATTGTAATCCCTATTATATCATGTTTTAAAGAATGAAAATTTACTTGGAAAAAAGTAATTCAATAAATATCTCTCCGATGACCAACTTCTAAAGTAGCAATGACTAATTCATCATCTACAATTTGTACGATAACTCGATAATTACCAATCCTATAGCGCCATTGACCAACGCGATTACCAACCAAAGCCTTTCCGTGTCGTCTTGGGTCTTCCAAAACATTGGTTTGTAAATAGTTTGTAATTATCTTCTGCGTATAACGATCCAATTTTTTCAATTGCTTGATGAAACGTCTTGTTGGAACTAATTTATACAAATTATTCATCCTCCAAGCCTAAATCATGCATCATTTCTTCCCAAGTAATGGGTTCAACTCCTTTTTCCAAGTCGTCTAAATACTCTTGATAGGCTAAATCTGCCACACGAGCGTCGTATTCGTCTTCTAGAGCTTCAAGAGTTTTGGTGCGAATAAGTTCCGAAAGGGAAACTCCTTCAAACTTAGCCATTGCCTTCATAAATGTTTTATCAGCTTCAGAAACTTTTAATGTAATAGTAGTCATCTTTTGCACTCCCTTTTTTAATGGTAACACCATTGTATTACTTTTTAGGTGTTCAGTCAATATAAAAAGAACACCTTCTCAGCGTTCTTTCTATATATCTGTCAAAGGTGTTGCGGTATCTGGTGAGGTATCATAAACCTTAAAGTCTACTCCGACTCCCAGATCAGCTTGCGCCAGCTGATTGACCATGGTCATGTGAGCCAGCTCCTTGATATTATTCTCCTTAGATAAATGCCCAAGGTAGATCTTCTTAGTGCGATTTCCTAGCGTCCGAATCATAGCTTCAGCACCATCCTCGTTAGAAAGGTGACCCAGATCCGATAGGATTCGTTGTTTGAGTCGCCAAGCGTAAGAACCTGCTCGCAAAATCTCTACATCATGGTTGGACTCGATAAGATAGCCGTCCGCATTTTCAACAATCCCCGCCATACGGTCACTAACATAACCTGTATCTGTCAAAAGGACAAAACTTTTATCATCTTTCATAAAGCGATAGAACTGCGGTGCGACTGCATCATGGCTTACACCAAAACTCTCGATGTCGATATCTCCAAAGGTTTTGGTTTTACCCATTTCAAAAATATGCTTTTGTGAAGAATCTACCTTGCCAAGATACTTGCTATTTTCCATAGCTTGCCAGGTCTTTTCATTGGCGTAAAGATCCATACCATACTTGCGAGCCAAAACACCTACTCCATGGATATGATCTGAATGCTCGTGGGTAATCAAGATGGCATCCAAGTCTTCTGGCTTGCGATTTATTTCAGCAAGTAGGCTGGTGATTTTCTTACCAGATAAGCCTGCATCCACTAAAAGTTTCTTTTTTGGGGTTTCCAGATAAAAGGAATTCCCACTGGAACCCGATGCTAAAATACTATATTTAAAGCCTGTTTCACTCATTCTAGTCTTCTACTTCATCCTCCCATACTTCTTCTTTCACTGCATCCTTATCATAAGGGAGCACGATGGTAAAGGTTGAGCCCTTACCGTATTCACTTTTGGCCCAAATAAAGCCATTATGCTGTTTGATAATTTCCTTAGCAATAGACAGTCCCAGACCTGTCCCACCCTGGGCACGACTTCTAGCACGATCCACACGGTAAAAACGGTCAAAGATGCGTGGTAAATCCTGCTTAGGAATACCCAAACCTTGGTCTGAGATGGATAAAATCATCTGATCATCAGTCGTCTTCATGGTCACTGTGATTTTCCCACCATCTGGTGAATACTTGATGGCATTGTTAAGAATATTATCAATGACCTGTGTCATCTTGTCTGTATCTATCTCTATCCAGACTGAGGTAATTGGATAATCTCTCACCAGTTCATATTTCTTCTCTTCGTCCTGCCCTCTTATCTGATCAAAACGGTTGAGGATAAAGGTTATAAAGGCAGTGAAATTGATTAATTCCACATCCAGGTGACTGGTCGCATTATCAATACGTGAAAGATGAAGAAGATCCGTTACCATACGCATCATACGATTGGTTTCATCTAGAGATACCTTGATAAAGTCCGGTGCGACCGGTTCTGACAAGGCACCCTCATCCAAAGCTTCAAGATAGGATTTTACACTAGTCAGAGGCGTCCGTAACTCATGACTAACGTTGGAAACAAAGAGTCTCCGCTCGCGCTCTTCCTTCTCCTGCTCAGTTGTATCATGCAGAACGGCAACCAGACCTGAGATAAAGCCAGACTCACGACGCACCAAGGCAAAGCGTACACGAAGGCTCAGATATTCACCATTGGCATCCTGAGAATCAATCATAAGCTCAGGAATTTGGGTAATCAAATCACGAAGGTCATACTCATCTTCAATCTTAAGCAATTCTAGAATACTTTTATTGAGAACCTCTTCTTTCTGAACACCTAGCTGTTTCTTAGCCATATCATTAATCATAGTAATCTTACCACGACGATTGGTCGCAAGAACTCCGTCTGTCATGTATGATAGGATACTATTCAATCGTTTACTCTCTTGTTCTAGATTTTCTTGGGTCAAACGGATTACTTCTGATAAATCATTGAGATTATTGGTAATATTAGTGATTTCAGAGCTTCCCTGCATATCCAATACCTGAGAATAATCTCCTGCAATCAGGTCTTTCACCTTTTGATTAATTTGCTTCAACCGAATATTATCTCGCCGATTTTCTAGCAAAAGTAAGGTAACAATCAAGATAAAACCCAATAAAATTAAAATGAAGATAAAATCACTAGTAAGAATATTTTTTCTAATAAATTCAATCATTATTTCTCATATAATAACCAACACCGCGACGTGTTAGGATATACTCTGGACGACTTGGTGTATCTTCAATCTTCTCACGCAAACGTCTGATAGTTACATCAACAGTTCGAACATCTCCGAAATAATCATAACCCCAGACCGTTTCAAGCAAGTGTTCACGCGTAATTACTTGACCGATATGAGAGGCCAAGTGGTACAAAAGCTCAAATTCACGGTGAGTTAAGTCTAGTTCTTCACCATATTTTTTAGCCACGTAGGCATCTGGCACAATCTCCAAGTCCCCAATTTGCAAGGGTTGAGTTTTCTTTTCATCAGACTCTTGATTATCTACAGAAGTCAAATCTGTACGACGAAGAAGAGCTTTGACACGCGCCTGCAACTCACGATTTGAGAAGGGTTTGGTTACATAGTCATCCGCACCAAGCTCTAAACCGATAACCTTATCAAATTCACTATCTTTCGCTGAAAGCATGATAATAGGCACACTACTTGTCTTGCGAATAGTCTTAGCAACTTCTAAGCCATCAATTTCGGGAAGCATCAAATCCAGAATAATAATATCTGGTTGCTCTGCTTCAAATTGTTCTAGCGCTTCACGACCATTAAAAGCAGTTACAACCTCGTAACCTTCCTTAGTCATATTAAACTTGATAATATCCGAGATTGGTTTCTCATCATCTACAATTAATATTTTTTTCATTTGTTCACCTTTTTCTCTACTATTATACCAAAAAAATAACAAGAAGACACAATAGCTAATCTTTGCTACTGTCTAAGTTGGCTTTTGCATAAGCCTGCCAGATTTTTTGTTGGGGTTTGGCAAGTGGAAAATCCTTAAACTCTTCTGGTGAAAGCCAGCGAACTTCCCTATCGGAAAAGTCATGGAAGTCAGTCACCTGACCTGCTACAATTTGAACATGCCACTTGCGATGACTAAAGACATGCTTAACAGTGTCAAAATAAATATCAAGCCAATCAACATCTAGGTCATAGTCCTGCTGGAAACTCTCTTCTGGACTGGGTCCAAAATTCACACTTTCTTCTGCAACCTGATGGAAGAGGTCAAACTGCTCCTCTTGCAAAAAGTCATCTACTTCTACCAGTGGGAAATGCCAAAAACCTGCCAATAGCTTTTCACTTTCATTTTTTTCAAGTAAAAATTGTCCCTGAGTATTTTTGACCACCAAGGCTTTAAGATAAATTGGGACAGGCTTTTTCTTGGGAGCCTTGATTGGATAACGGTCCATTGTGCCATTCTGATATGCCGCACTAAAGTCCTTAACTGGGCTTTCTTCTGGTCTGGGATTTACTGGCGCCTCAATATCTGAGCCTAGGTCCATCAAGGCTTGATTAAAGTCACCCGGACGTTCTGGGTCAATCAAGATTTCCATCATTGCCTGAAAAATTTTACGATTACTTGGAATCCCAATATCGTGATTAACTTCAAATAGACGCGCCAAAACACGCATGACATTACCATCTACAGCCGGCTCAGGCAAGTTAAAAGCAATACTAGAAATGGCACCTGCAGTGTAAGGACCAATCCCTTTCAAGCTGGAAATTCCTTCATAGGTGTTTGGAAATTGACCACCAAAGTCAGTCATAATCTGCTGAGCTGCAGCCTGCATATTACGAACTCGAGAATAATAACCCAAACCTTCCCAAGCCTTCAACAAACGTTCTTCAGGGGCAGTTGCCAAACTTTCCACTGTTGGAAACCAGTCCAAGAATCGTTCGTAATAAGGGATAACTGTATCCACCCTAGTCTGCTGGAGCATAATTTCAGAGACCCAGATATGATAAGGATTCTTACTCCTACGCCATGGTAAATCTCTTTTATTTTCATCATACCAGGCGAGAAGTTTCTCACGGAAAGAAACAATCTTCTCCTCCGGCCACATGACGATACCGTATTCTTTCAAATCTAACATATCTCTAGTATATCACAGAAGACCCTAACTGTCCTTTTCCTAGTATTAAAAAGCCTCTTCCCAAGGGAAAGAGGACTAAATCTTATTGATGAACCGCTTGAGCTGCTGTGATAAGGGTCAACTTGTAAACATCATCTGCATTACATCCACGAGAAAGGTCGTTAACTGGCTTGTTCAAACCTTGCAAAACAGGACCAACAGCCGCAAAACCACCAAGACGTTCAGCCATCTTGTATCCGATATTTCCTGCCTCGATACCTGGGAAGATGAAGACATTTGCTTGACCAGCTACCGTACTTCCAGGAGCTTTCAGAGCTGCAGTTTCTGGAACAAAGGCCGCATCAAATTGCAACTCACCATCAATTTCAAGGTCGGGACGCAAGTCGTGAGCAATTTTAGTTGCTTCAACAACCTTATCAACGCTTTCTCCAAATCCTGAACCTTTAGTAGAATAGCTTAGCATAGCAATTTTAGGCTCGATTCCAAACATCTTAGCTGTGATTGCTGAGTTTATGGCAATTTCAGCCAAAGCTTCTGCGTCTGGATTAATGTTGATGGCACAGTCACCAAATAGGTAACGTTCCGTACCACGAACCATGAGGAAGGCACCTGAAGTACGCGTTACATTTGGACGAGTTTTGATGATTTGAAGAGCTGGACGAACTGTTGAAGCTGTTGAGTGAATCGCTCCTGACACCATTCCATCAACCAAGCCCAAGTAAACCAACATAACACCAAAATAGTTGACATCTTCAACCAAAACCTTGCGTGCATCTTCTTCAGACATTTTGCCCTTGCGACGCTCCACCAGGGCAGCAACCATTTCTTCAAATTGAGGATAATGTTGAGGGTCAATGACTTCATAACCATCCATGATCCCTTCAATTTCAAGATAAATTTTAATTTTTTCAGGATTTCCAAGCAAAACAGGAATCACTTCTGTTTCTTTTACCAGGCGTTTAGTCGCTTGAAGAATACGAGGTTCTTCCCCTTCAGGGAGAACGATACGAGCATTTTTACCAACCAAGTTGGCTTTGAGACTTTCAAAAACTTCCATGAGTTTTCTCCTTTAAAATAATAATTATACTCTGAATCAGTTTTTATAGAGTATTAGTTGATAACTGGGTAATAAGGTTACTGAAATCATCCGGCAAGGGACTTTCTAACTGCAAGTCTTGCTCTAAAAATGGATGATAAAAGGATAGGAAATGGCAATGCAGGGCCTGACGTTGGATGCCGTCGTCCAGGCTACCACCATACAAATCATCTCCCAACAAAGGAAAACCGATATGGGAAAAATGGACTCGGATTTGGTGAGTACGTCCAGTATGCAGGCGAATATCTACCAAGTGAATATTTCCATATGAAACTACAATCTTGTAGGATGTATGGGCATACTTTCCGCCTTTAGCCACTCGTCTGGTGATAATGGAGTCTTCATCACGCGCAATCGGAGCAATAATTTCTCCCTCTGGCTCCAAATGTCCATCTCCCTTAACCAAAGCAAAGTAGCGCTTCTCGATAGATTTCTTCTGCAACTGCTTATCTAATCGTGCATGGGCATAGCCGTGTTTGGCAAAAAGCATCAAGCCAGAAGTGTCCCTATCTAGTCTGGTCACAATGTGAACCTGCTGATTTTCATAGTCTTGCCTGACGTAGTAACCCTTGATAAAATTGGCAATGGTATTGGAGTGATTGACACTAGGAATAGAAGCCACTCCGTAGGGTTTATTCAAGACCAGAAAATGGTCATCCTCATAGAGAATATCCAGTGGGCGCTCGATTGCTTCGAGAGTTTCAAAGCCTTCCTCAGCAGGAATATCGATGATAACTCGGTCTCCAATATCCAATAGATACGTCGCATTTTGTGGTTGATCATTGACCAGAATAGCTCCTCCTCGAAACTTAATCTTAGCTAGCAGCCCCTTAGAAACCTCGTGCTTTTTTAAGAAGGTCTTAACCTTGACATGCTCATCTGCGATAAATCCAAACCTCATTCGTCCACCTCGCCGATAAATGCATCCTTAACACGATTCCAGAAACTGGTGTGGCTCGGTGATGCAACAAAGTGAATCTTATGATGGTCGATTTGATACTCAATACGCTCAATATTACGGAAAGAATAAACGCTATTGTCAACCGAAATAGTATGGTAATCGTTTCTCGTCGGGATAAGTTCAATCTTATCCTTCTTAGGAACAATAATGGACGAACCCAGCGTTCGATAAACACGATTGTTAAGGCTAGCAATTTCCGTCAACTGAAGAGCTTCAATGGTAGGATGCAAAACAGCTCCACCGAGAGACTTGTTATAGGCTGTACTACCAGTCGGGGTCGAAACTGTTAGCCCATCTCCACGAAAACGTTCAAAGGGAACACCATTGATTACAATATCCGCCACCATGGTTCGATCAGACCTGCGGATACTGGCTTCATTTAGTGCTCTAAAAATCTTCACTTCACCATTTTCAAGAAAGACCTTCACATTCAGAACAGGGTAAGAGACTCTTGCTCCGGTATCTAGCTGCAAATTAGTCACTAGCTTGTCCAACTCAAAATCACGGTAGTCCGTATAGAAGCCCAAATGTCCAGTGTGAACACCAATGAAGCGGACCTTGTCAAGCTGGTTTTCGTACTTATGAAAGGCCGACAAGAGCATGCCATCCCCACCAATGGAAATAACGATATCCGGATTGGTATCATTGAGTATAAACTGATTTCTCTTCAAACGATCTCGCAATTCATACAAAACCCTTTGACTCTGCGGTTTTCTATTGGCTATCAGGTCAATTCGTTTACCTGTATTCTTCATCTGTATCGTCACTGTTTCCTACACCGTCATTTAATTTTCTACTCAAAGGATCAAAAAGAGCCTGGGCTTCTTGGATATCATCACGTATTTTACCCATTTCTTCATCCAACTGATGGGCAATCTTGGCCGTGATTTCCAGCCGCTTCTTAATTTCCTCTGGGAAATCCCCTTGGTACTTGTAGTTGAGAGAATGTTCTATTGTTGCCCAGAAATTCATGGCCAAAGTACGAATCTGAATTTCCGCCAAAATGGTCTTGGCTCCATTGATGGTATCAACCGTATATTCTACTACCACGTGATAGGAACGGTAGCCTGATGCTTTTCGATGAGTAATGTAATCTCGCTCCTGTATGATTCGCATGTCCTGACGCTTGTGCAAAATTTCCACTACTTCCTTGACGTCATCTACAAACTGAACCATCACACGCAAACCGGCAATATCCTGCAAATCGTGTTCCAAGGTCGTATAAGTAATGCCACGACGAGCCATTTTTTCTTTGATGCTCTCAATTGGCTTGACCCGACCCGTCACAAACTCAATCGGAGAATGCTTATTTTGCTTACGATATTGCTTCCGAATACCACGTAGTTTAATCTTTAATTCACCAACAGCTTGAATGTAAGGATCTAGAAATTCTTCCCATTCTAAGGTCATATATTCTCCCTTGTTCTCATATTATCCTTCAAAAATATCTTTGATTTTTTCTCCAGATTCATATACAATAAATACAATGATTATTATACCATAAGTGAAAAGCGTTTACAAATAGTTATCATCGATTTTCAATAGTTGAGTTTTTACTTATTTTTTATTAAAACCATTTTCATTAATTGCCATCATTTTTTTAAATCGTATTCATCATCGTATTCATTTTCATACTCATATTTGCCCGTATAGTTGAGAAAGTGTCAGTTTATTTCTAATAGTTTACAAAAGGATCAGTGAGTAATTTCACTGTTTTTATTTTTGACAAAACACCGTTTTTGACAATAATCAAAAAATAAAAAGGATCTATTATTAACAAAATGGCGTTTTTGACAATAATACACCACGATTCCCCTTCCTATTCTTCATATAAGCGCTTTTTTAAACAATAGGATTGTAATTTCTGTTTCTAATTGTTCAAAATACGTGTTTTTGCAAAATAGAAATACAAGTTCTAATTTTGTTAACGTCAACAAAATTGGCAACCAAGCGCTTTATAAAGCTATTTGTTGATGTCAACAAGTCAATTTTTCAGACAAACCATTTATTTTGCTACCGACATCAATGTCGGTTGGTTAGATGTTTTCTTGATTCAGACAAACAAAAAAACCGCAAGCCTGAGCCTGCGGTGAAAGAACATTTTAGAAAAGTTTTCCTTTCATTTTATTTTTTAAATTATTTCGTAGTAATGAGCCCTTCTGGCTCCACTGTGAACTCTGGCTTTTCTGCCATTGTTCCGTCTGGTTTGATGTAGTACCAGCCTGTTCCATCCGCAGACTGGACAAAGGCGTTTGATACCATGTTGCCATTCTTACGGTCTAGATAGTACCAGGTCTGCTTATGCTTAATCCAACCAGTGACCATCTTACCTTCTTCATCGAAGTAATACCAAGCATTATTGATACGAGCCCAACCAGTGGCCATAGAGCCTGAATCCGTGAACCAGTACCAAGCATCCTTGTAGTTCAACCAGGTACTACGCTTCATGAAGCCTTTTTCATCAAAATAGTACCAAACATCATTGATCTTCTCCCATTTATTGGTTGGATAAGAGCCGTCTTCACGAACCCACCACCAACCATATTGGTTCTGTTGCCAGCCTGTTTCAACCTCTTCAGGCGGTACGATATACCCAACGATTTCACTTACAGAACGCTCGTTGTAGCGACAAGGGCCACCTACTTCAAGGTAGTCCCAGTTTCCATCGATGTTCTGCTCAATCGTCTTGATGGTATATCCGTCTGAGTCTTCATAGACCAGCCCTGTATGCCCGTAGTTGACACCGTCACCAGCCACGTATGATTTTACGAAGAACCAACCAGCTTTTGGATAGTCAGCGTCATACACGACTTTCAGGCCTTGAGAACGTGCTGACTCAAGCAAGTCATAAGCGTTGCCCCAAAGGGTCACACCGTACCAATTTTTAAAAGCGTAGCACGGAACATCCGCACATTGCATCCCGAAAGCATTATCCTGGTCCACTCCATCGCCAGAATTGGCCTTGTCGATGAAGAATTGAATCATTTCCTGTTTTTTAGACATACTTATTCCTCACTTGGTTTCTCATAGTCTAGCGCTCGTGTGCTGTCTGTGATTCCGCTAGTCGTTGGGTCATTGACCAGACCGATAGCAGTCAAGAACACGAATACCGCATTGACAAGCAAAATCAGCTTGTTGCCGATATCGCCTAAATCTAGATGATATCCAAAGACTGCTGCACCAGCTTGCAATACAAGCAAGAAGGCTGGGATTGCAGTCAGCCAAAAGTATTTATTTTTTAGTCGTAATTTCCAGTTAATCATGTATATTTTCCTTTCTTATGGTAATTGCGTAGGCCACGGGTCGTCTGTCAAGTATGAGATGGCGCTTACTCGTATATCTCCAATATCTTTATCTGTGGGGATAGGGTCATTAAATGTAAATTGTATGAAGTTTGAGTCGGTTACTCCTCCGAGATACCATATCCCATACGGCTTCCCAGCGTCATTATAAATTCCACCAATCAGTGACGCCTCACTCCTAAATCCTGCAGGTATTCCACCAGGACCTAACACTTTAGCCCCTTTGTCCCCACTGCTATTGTGCCTTGCAAATCCAGGTCCATTTCGTCTGCCTACTCCAAACCAACCCCATTGAAGACCACCAAATTGATAAGTAACAAGATTGTTTACTCGTCTGATTTTAACGAACGAGTTGCCTGCTCTAGAGACACTGTTAAGTGTTCTCCAGCCAGTATCGCCGATTAGAACACGCCAGCCTGTGTTATCGTTACCTTTTTCTTTGATCCATTTCAATGCGCCATTAGTAACATTTACATCTACATAGGTTGTCCCGATTTCAGCAGTGATACGGCCTTCTGGTGAGCCTGTGCCACGGATTTCATGCCCTACGTTTTCAGGTAGCGGTAGAGTGACATTATTACCCCCAGCGATGCCGAGGGTATTTCCTGTTAATGTCAGCCTTGGTTCAGGCTTTTGATTCAGGGTTTTAACATCACGACCGACTGCTTGAGCAAATTCCTCAAAATTGCTCATAACAATCACGCTTTCGCTGCATTATACGTTGCTAACAGGTCAACATTGGCAAACTCGTCAATACGACGGCCGAGGTCAGCCAATTTTTGAACGACTGCACCTTCAGTGCTACCGCTCAATTTAGCGATTTCCTCAACAAGCTCTTTAAGCGTGTTGAGGTTTTCAGGTACCCCATCACCTAGAAGGTCATTCTTGACTGCGGTTTTAGCTTGTTCAATAGCTTGCGTTAACGTAGCGCTGTCAATCTTTGTATTGATCAACTGCATCATTGTCTTGTTATCCGCTCCCAATGCTGAAGCGAATGCAACTAGTTTACTTGTGTCCATTATTTTCATACCTTTCCAAGATTATAGTACATGAGTAAGTCTGGAATCTCCTGACATATCCCACCATCTGTTACTGTTTTTTTCGAAAGTTGCTTTTCAACTTCCTTTGCTATATCCAGCTCTTTAAGAGCATGGACCTCCTCTGTGACCAATTCTTTATCTGAAGCCACTATCTTGATATGCGTAGCTTTATCGCTCGGGAAAATATATCCACCAGCGCTAATCTCTAAGCGGTATTTCCCAACTGGCAAGATAGCGTCCAGATTAAAATTCACGCTTGAGTTCGTGACAGTCACCTTCTTCTTCCATTGGTGCTTGTCCATGGTCAGACTAACGACCGCCACCTCCCCTTCAAGAGAGGAGACGGCTCGATAGTCTTCGTCTAAAAGGACAAATCCAAAGGTAGAAGCTACATCACCCTGCTTGATGAGGTAACCGCCATCAACTTGTGCAAGATTGGTCGTATTGAGATTACAGACCATTCTGCGCCCCTTTCTTAGCTTTTGCTTTGAATCAACGTTTTCAACTCTCTCACATCTTCACCTAGCGACTTAACTTGTTCCGCAAGAACTAAGATAGCCTTGTTCTGTTCATCATGGTTATCTAGTCGTTTGTTTGCAGATCTTTTAAATTCGTTCAGATTCTCGATGTCCTTTTCTAGAACCGTGAGGCGATTCTCTTGTTTGGTCGCTCGGTCTTTCATTGAGAAATAAAGTCCGACAACAGGAATGAGAGAGAGGAAAATTTGGACAATTAAACGTTCAAATTCTGCCATAGTCACCTCAATTATTGGTTAGGTGTAACTGTTGTAGCAGAAGGTTCTGTTACTGTTGGAGTTACGGTAGCTGTCGTAGAAACTGCAGCAGCTGATGCGACAGTAGGATCATTTGGTGCTTTCGGTGCACTAAACTTCCAAGTTGCTAGAACGCCATTCTGGTAAGGTGTTCCTTCAAGTTGAGCAAGGGTTTCTCCTTGATAAGTAAATGACTGATTGGTTTGAATCAAGATGCGTTTACCTTCTCCATTAATTTCAGCGTGACTTGGGTCTTCAACCGCAAAGATTGCGCCAGGCTCGTAAACTTTACCAACTTCAGCCAGTGGGAAGAGTTCAACCATTTCTTTGTAGGTGGTGCCGTAAGAAACTTTCTCACCCATGATGGAATCTTGAGCCATCACTCGAACTACTTTATTAATGCGGTTCGCAAGTGCTTCAAGGTCATTTTGCTTCGCTTCTGCTTGACTCAATTTCTCTTGGGTTTGTTCAAGATTTGCTTGAGCTTGAGCTACTTTCTGCTCAGCCTGTTCCAATTTAGCCAAAGTCTGCTCTAGTTTCGCTTGAGCAGTCACGATGGCATTTGTCGGATCAAGTTCCGTTCTAATAAAATCTAAAACTGCTTGAATCAGCACTTCTTCATTATCATTCGTGCGGTTGCCTGGCAATTCAACACGCTCATAGCTGTAGCGTCCAGGTTCTTCTTTCTCAATCGTTACGATAGTGACGTTCTTTTCCCCCTTCAAAGTAGGGCTTCCTGTTAATTTGTAAGTCATGCGTTATTTCCTTTCATTTTTGCTTGTGTTTCTTCAAATAGTTCTTTGAGCGCTGGTTCATATTCCAGCACCGCTTTAAAGACCTGTAGTTCGGCCAATGTCAGCGTATAATGTGCCTCTAAATGCGCACAATTCAATTCACCTTCTCTCAAACGGTTAGCGAGCGACTCAGCGACTAGTTTATCGATTGTGTGATTATCCATGTATATTCTCCTTCTAGCTAATTCCTAGCTGACCTTCAATTTTATTTAGACGTTTCTTAATTGCATCTATATCTGTATGTTTCCGAAAAGCGACTGTTTCAAGTTCGCTCCACCAAACAACTTTATTGAGCCCTCCAGCAGGGTTATAGCCATTACCGAAGATATTGCTATTTCCCATGTTGATGTTACCTGCAAATATAGGTGACTGAGTGAATTTAACTGTTCCGTAAAAATTCGTATTGCTCTCGCCCGTGAAGTTGGTTTCGGCAGAAAAATGCGCATCGTTCTTACAATACATTTGCCCATCTGTGTCCACATGCCACGCTCTAGGCCCTGCTTGGTTCCAGTTATTGCCCCAATTAGCCCAGAAAGCTGTTTGGGTCCCGTAACCTTCTCCATTCCCCATTCCAACTGCGAATTTATTCACGCCAGAAATCCAGCGACCACCACCTTGGTCAAATTGTCCAAGCGTAAATCCGCCAATTTTACCTTGATAGGCTTCAAGGAATGTTGAACTAGATACAACAGATTCAACTTTTGTCGCGAAAACTTGCTTAGATGTCAATTTGTCAATCAAGGCATCTCTAGCAGTCAGGTTACGAATCAGAGCGTCATCTACGTTGATTTTATCGCCCGTAACAGCGCCTGCTTTAATCGTATCTGCAGTCACAGACCCAGCTGCTAACTTACCAGCAGTCACCGCACCATCCACAATCATGTCAGATTTAACTCTGACTTTCGGAGCGATGATATCAATACCTCTCGGACTTGTGGAAATGGTAGAGGCTAACTGCTCACCCGTTAAAGTAGTAGAGCCGATGGTCACACCTTCAGGCGTCACTTGTACCCTCGCACTGTTAGCAGCGTCTCGCACTTCCTGCCTGATTTCTTTAGCAGTCTGAGCGATGGCACTCTTGACATTCGTATCAAAGAACTGAGTTAGCGCTCCTTGGTTATTCTGCTGGATTTTACCCCAAAGTGTGCTATTTGGGTCTCTCAATTCCAGTTCAATAGAACGCATATCCTTGAAGAGGCCTGACAAGGTGCGTTGCATGACAGTAGGCTCCACGAAGCTAGTAGGGAAATCTCCCTGCTCCAGTTGGATATCCGTCAGCACCGTGTCACCCACACAGCCCATGTGATGAAGCTTCAGCAGTTCATCTCGTGTCCGTGGCTGAAAGACCTTATAATACCGTCCATTATGCTCAAGAGCAGGCGAACGAACGTTTTGAATGGTAATGTCCATGTGTTAGCCTCCTATTTTTCTATAGAATGGAATGTCTATATAAGTGTATTCTTGAGGTTCAGTGCTACCTTTTTGAAGCCAATTATAATAACCGTAAACATAATCGCTATTCTTTTCAAAAGATAGTTTTACAGCAATGAGAGCATATTTTGATAATACTGTTTTTACAAATGGATATTTAATCCCAGATTCTATTGATTTTAAATAATAAATACCATTCACAAGAGTATCTAAATCATAAATATTTCTAAAATAAACAATAATAGTTTTTTCATCCTCGTTTTTTACCATGAAACAAGAAAATGTCCCAACTAGTTCAAAACGAACTTTCTCCCAAACCAGCCTTGTCCCTACGTATCTTTGGGTAATTTCCTTGCCACCCACATAAATTCCTTCTCTAGCCATACTACCTCCTACGTACTACTGTAGATATCATAGATAGTATTACTATCCTTGTTAGCAATCGCGTCATATTGAGACCTTGTTCCAGCCCAATATTTCAGCGCTTGCCCGCCGTTTTGGTTGATGATATTTTGGCCTGGAGCTCCTGCTGGACCCACTGGGCCACGTTCTCCTGTGGCACCTCTCGCGCCTGCTGGACCTGTATTTCCTTGAGGTCCTCGTTGACCTTCTGGTCCTTTAGGTCCTACTGCTCCTGCTGGACCCGCTGGGCCTGTTGGTCCTGCCGGACCTCTAGCACCCTGTGGACCTTGTGCGCCTTTCAGTCCCTCTCTCTGTTGGGTTGTCAGGTTTTCAAACCGCACAACACCGTCCGCTCCTTGCGGTCCTGTCTCGCCACGTTCCCCACGGTCACCTTTAGGTCCCGTTAGATACTGCAAGTCTGAGAATCGGTCACGACCATTTCCAACCTTGACCTTGCCAGTGTCGCTCTCAATGCCTAACTCGCCATCGAGCAAAACCAGAGTGCTACTCGCCCAATCACTCGCCGACATACGCTTGTGTTGTACCCTCACTGGGATTATCTCTGTCATGTTCTACCTCCATCAAAAATAAAAGTTGGATTCTCGCTCCAACTTCCCTCATATCTTGCATTTTGCCCGTCTGCAACCGTCTTATAGACTGGCGCTAGTTCAATCCGTCTTGTCTGATTGTCAACCGTCACAGACTGCTCTACGTTCTGATACCAGTCGCCTGAGAAGGTCAGACGATAAGCACCGTAGTAGACTGCCAAGACCTTCTCTTCTTTCTGGACAAGGTCTTTATCTATCGCTGGCATGACCGAATTAGCAGGCGCAAGATGAACGTGTCCACCGTAGAATGGTGTCTTATTGACTACCACAGTCACATCCGTCTTGCCGTAAGGTGTGCAGGTTGCTGACCAGCTGATAACGTATTTCTTACCAAGTTCAAAGCCCTCTCCATTGTGGCTGACTTCCACGAAATCCGTTCCATAACTGATTTTCTTAGCCGTTCCACCATTCAAACGGTTCTTGTTGTACTGGGTAGTTCCGTCCCCACCAATCAGGCTAGCATTGACCCTTGCAGTTTCGCTAACTTGCTCCAGTTTCTTACTCAGTTCAGCGATAGAGTCCGCACCGCTCATTAGCTCCTCACGGATGCGCTTCACGAACTCAGGACGCTCTTTCTCCATTTCCTCGTGGATTTTAGTACCGAACTCCTCAGCATTTGCTTTGTATTTTTCGATAGCATCATCTATCGTTTTTTTACGTTTCTCAAACTCAGCTTCAAAGGCTGCGTCTGCTGCTTCTATCTGCGCTTGAATTTTCGCTTCAATGCCATCTTGTTGCTTTATCTGCTTGGTAATCGTACCCTCGTAAGAATACTGGGTATCATTCCCTGCCTTACTATCTGCACTAATACGACCTCTCAGACCGCCTTTAAACGTAAAGCTCTGACTCAAGACAGGAACTTTAAAAGTCTCTTTCTTATTGGTCTGAATGGTTACCCACTGCCCAACCTCAAGCAGTAAATGCCCTTGATAGTTGAGATTATACGGATAGTAAGTTAGGTTTTTCAGTTTGTAATACAGGTCATTCAAAGCGCTCTGGGTCATGAAGACATTGTCCAGTTCCAATGACCGACCTGTCTTCATACCGACCGTCAGAGACTTCTTATCCGTCTTACAAGTGATACCAGCCATCTGATACTCAATCTCACTCTTGGTCAAACCATGTAAGAAGTAACTATCTGCGTTAATCGTGATGTTAGACTCAGTCAAATCACGGATTTCCATCTTGCCTTCTCGGTTAAAAAAACAAGACATCCCAATCATCTGAGTCATAGCGCTCAGCATATCCCTGAAGGACAGTTTCTTGCCCTCAGGAACTTGCTCGACATGGTAACGCATAGCGCTGATTCCGAAATAGTCATTCGCCAACTCAATGCCCGTTTTCAAGCATATTTCCTGAATAACCTCTCGTACCTCGGCTGGGAAACGCAAGTCTGTCACATACTCACGATTGAGCTTAAACATACCGTCCATAAGCTCCAGCGTGGTTGTGTTGCGGTTGCGGTCAATCTCAATATCGTTGATGAAGTATTCCCCCATCTTGACCCACTGGTAGGTAGTCCCAACCAGTAGACCAATCTCAGGGTGTAGGACATCCAGTTTATTGAATGTGGTTATGATGCTGGTAAAGGTAATCTTACCGCTACCAGCACACGTTCCACCGGGCTTGTATGTATCGCCTTTGATATAGCCATACTCAAAACTAGCCTCTTTGATATCTCGTGAAGCATAATCACCAACACGGATAGCCAGCGTCCTTTCCTTAGCAAACATGGCTCTGTCAAATTGTCGTCTGGTTAAAGCGTCCATTTTTCTTACCTCTCTACCAGATTAAATTTAGCGCCAGACCAAGGCTTAAATTTTTCGGTAAAGGTATAGCTCGGAGCTGTCCTATCACCGACGTAGAAAGTCTTTGTGACTTGCCCATCCATGGGGTCTGGATAAGATACCTCAAAAAATTTAGATGAAACTGCATTTAAAAGTTGACTTATTTCTTCTTGAGTCATCATACCCCATTCACAGTCTAGTTTACGTTTGGTCGTGATACGGTCTCGCACCATATCGCCATTGGCATTACGCCCTGTTTCTCCATCGATATCTTGAATGCCGACCTGAAAAGATTTGGGAGGCTTCACAGCCACCCCATTGATTGTCAATTGTGCCATTTAACCTCCTAAATCTTGAGCAAGGTTTGACCTGCTCGTTCATGTTCCTTGTTGATTTCTTGGATTGCCACCCGTCCGAACTCGTGACCAGCGATTTGAATAACGATGTCGCCAGCCGGTAATGAATAACCTGTAGGTACATTGTTAGCAGGCATTCTTTCAGCCAATTTTTGAGCCAAGATAGAAATCCAACCTGTATTCCGTTCAAGAGGCATTACCGCTTCTTGACCAGCTTCTCCGACCCCGATAATGCTAGGTGAGTTGAAAACACCACCTCGTGCATACCAATCTACAGAGAATGATGGAATTCTAGGAGGATTCAAGCTAAAGCTACCTGATATATTAAAGTGAGGAAGTTTGATTCTCGGTAAACTCCAATCAAAATTAAAGAAGCTTCTCAGTTTATCGATACCACTTTTAACGATGTTTTTGGCATTATCCATTGCATCATTAAACAGATTCTTAAACCAGTTGGGGATTTCTTTCAAGGCATCTTGCATGTCTTTCCATCTATCGCCAAACCATGAACCGATTTTTTGGAAAGGATTCTGAGCTTTCTCTTTTGCGCTCTCAAATTTCTCTCCAAACCATGTATCAGCTTCTTTTACTCCATCTTTGATATCATTCCAACGGTCACCGAACCACGAGCCAACTTTTTCAAAAGCTGAGTTCACTTTATCCCTACCAGATTGGAACTTATCGCCAAGCCAAGTGTTTGCTTCAGCAAGCGCGTCTTTAGATTCGTTCCAACGCTCACCAAACCATGAACCCAACTTGCTAAATGTATTGCTAATTGCATCCCAACCTTGTTGAAATTTATCGCCTAACCAAGAGCCTACTTCTGCTAACGCATTAGTCACATCCGCCCAACGTTCTCCGAACCATGAGCCTAGATTACTGAAGATGTTAACGATACCGTCCCAACCTTCTTGGAATTTCTCTCCAAACCATGCTCCGACACCAGAGAAGATGCCGACAATTGCGTCCCAGATACTTTGGAATATCGCAACAACAACGTCCCAAAGAAGTTTCAATACACCAGATACAAGATCAATGATGCCACTAAAGACACTGACTACAATATCTTTTAAGCCACCGAATATGCTTGCAAAACCTTCTTTGATTTTCTCCCCATCTCCAGTTAAAAGTCCTGTAAGTACATCGAATATCCCTTTGATGATATCAGCAATACCACCAATCACATCAGAGATAGTGTTAAATAAAACACGCCAAACTTCTCCTATGTATTCAATTGCAGGGGCTAGTACAACCGTCAACTTTTCTACAATAAAGGAAATGACTGGGCCGAAAACTTCATTTATCGCTTTAGAAAAGTCAGCAAAACTTCCAATCATGCCACCTATTTTTTCTAAAGCTGGTTCAATATGGTTTTTGATTGTATCAGCAAAACCGTGACCAATCTTTTCTAAAACAGGTTGGATATTTTCGTTCCATCCCTTAACAAAAGAACCTACCACATCAGACATCAAGGCAGAACTTGATTCAAACAAAGGTTTTATATGTTCGTCATATACTTGATTAACACTTTCAAAAAGTTTCTTCATAGAGCTTGCTATAGCTTGAGCTACTGGCTCTACAGCTTTAAAGAGACCCGTAAACAATTCTGTGATACCTGATTGATTTTCAGTGATTGTCTCTTCAATCGAACCGATGATATCTCTTGTATATTTAGCAGTGACTTCGTGCACGCCCATAAAAGCGTATGTAAAGGCGCTGATTAACCCTGCACCCATATTTGTAGCAGGTTCACTTGTGATTGAATCGTAGAAAATTTGTCCGATACTTTGAGCAATATTTCCTACACTTTCAACAATTTCCCCGCCGATATCAAACATACGGATAAGCCATGCTTTGATATCTAATTTTGTTTCATTAAGTGATTTATTCAGACTTTCAGCGATAAAGACAGCAATTCCCATGATTACGTTAGCAATAGCGCCCGTTGTTTGTCCTAAAGCAAAAGCTAGCTTTTCCCCGAACCTTGCGGCCGCTGCTAATACCGTACCGTCTTCAAAAATGTCTTTAATGGATTGCCATATCCCTTTCAACGCATTTTTAAGCCTTTCAATACTATCCCATCTAAAGGATAGAGCAAAACCTTTTCCGAAAAGGTCTGCAAGCTTCTTAAAGTAGTCAAACAACCCTTTAAGCTTGTCTCCTAGTCCGTCAAAAATGCTCTTGAATTGGTTATCCATATCGGTCAAGGCAACTTCTGGAAGGATATCTTTAAAGGGGCCACCGCCACCTTTTCCTTTTCCACCCTTACCGCCTTTGCCTCCGCCTCCACCGCCACCGCCTGAGCCACCTCCGTCACCGTCGTCTTTTGGTTTTTGTAAGATGTTAATCTCATCAAATCCCAAAAGACCTAGCAATTCTTTAGCAGCCTTCTTAGCGTTTTTGGCCGAGTCTCCAAGATTATCAGCAAGTCCTCCTGCTGAATCTCCAGCGTCATCTACTGCATCAGCAAGGTCTCCTGCTCCGCCTGCAGCGTCTTTCATGGCGTTACCCATGTCTCCAACTGCACCACCAACACCATCTTTCACTGTTGCTTTCTTGTTGAACATCAAAGCGATAAACTCAGCGAGTTTTGCCGTAACGTTCTTCAAAACCATAGCAAAAGAGTTCAAGACAGGCATGATCGCATTGATAATCGGTAACATAGCATTACCCAAATTCAATGCACTATCTTTCATCAGTGATTTGAATAGGCTGATACGCCCATTTACTGAATTAGATAAGGTATCGCCATACTTGGCTGTAGCCTGCTCTAAAATTGCCATAAGGCGGATTTGTTGCTGGGTCTGATAGTCCAACTGTTGCCAACTTTGCCCGTTCGCAAAACGTTTAAAAGCTTCAGTTGATTCAATCATGGCCACATTAACGTTGATCCCTAGATCCTCAATTGCTTCGGTGTTACCTAGTAACCCTGAGCGAATACGTTCCATAACGTCTGTAATGCTACGGCCTGACCCTTCGGCAACTACTGCTGAAGTCTGCAACATTTTAGCTGTATAAGCACTTAGCTTATCCGTATCTTTGATAAATCCTGAGAATAAGTTAGAGTAAACAGCACCATAGTTGGTTGCTTCACCTACCCCCATATTCATAGCGTTGGCGTTATCGTTAACCCATTTTAAGAAAGATTGCGAACTCTCGCCCATCTGGCGCTTGATTTGGTTCATAGACGCTGATACTTCAAGAGCCGTCTGCGCTGAATACATTCCAACATCAAGCATCTTCTTACCAAGGATTGCAAAACCAGCGAACTTGGCTAGTTTGCCAAACGCACTACCGATAGAGTTCGACTGTTCACGAACTTTGGCAGTGGCATTCTTCACTTGATCAGATGTCCCCTTGACCTGATTCTCGACTTCTTTCATCTTCTTCCTGAAAGGCGCTATCTCAGCGTCAATCATGACTTTCAATTCATCAAGAGTTGCCATTCATTTCCTCCTTCCTTTTGCGATTATGTCTTTCTGCAAATTCACGCATCCGTTCCTTATGCAACAAAAACGCTTGTCTCTGTCGTTCCCGTTCTACCGCTTGTTGTTCTTCTACAAACAACTCAGGCGCATACTCCCAGAACTCAAAAACCTTGGCATCTTTAGATAACAATAAGGAAATGTGGTTGGATATCATCTGCGAAAGTCTATAAGAGTCAATAATCTTTTCTTTACGCTCTTGGATTTTGACACGGTTGTAGCTTTCAATCATTTCTCTGATTTCAAGCACCGTCAAATCCCAAAAATCAAGAGGCTTACCCCCGATGTCCAAAAACATAGGGTAAAGCCTCTCAATAATCTGCGTTACCGTTAAGATTACTCGACTACTGTCATTTTCTTCTTGGAAGTTTTCTTGTCCTTGCTTCCTCGTGGAGTAAAACCCGATACTTCAAAGAGTGGCATTAAAACCTCTGACATGAAGGTCGTTTGGTCTCCACCGTTATCGACATATTCATCGTATAGATTGTAGACATCCTCAAAGGAATACCCATGTTCATACTGCTGCAAGGCTCCATGAACTAACAACAACATAACTTTCAAAGGCGGTAAAGTGAATTCTTCACCAGCTTCAGGCATAAAAATCTTTAACAAGTTCATGCCGATTTTTTCTTCCACAGTTGCAGCTTGATGAGATGTCAAACGTAGCTTCAACTCTTTTTCATCAGTAACTTTCCAAGTTGTGTATTTTAACGCCATTTAATTAACCTCCAAGACCGTCTACAAATTCCAACTCTGACTGCAAAGCAATTTTAAGGGTAAACTCGATAACGGCATTGACACCGCCACCACCAAGCTTAACAGATACTTGACCTTCAAAATGAACTTTAGTGTTGTCTGGGTAAGTTTGTTCAAAGAAGAGTTTCGTCTTGTTGTCTGCCGCTTTACGCAATACGCGATAAGGTGCGGTTTCTCCGTCGTTCTTATAAGCGAATTTGTACTCCAATTCCCCTGCGTCGCCAATACCGAATTCATACTTTTTAACTTTGTCTTCAAGAGTAGTGTTCTCTACTTTTTCAGGCTCAATACCAAACTCTGGTACTTCTTTCAACCCAGCAAGTTTAGTATAAGTTCCTTTAGCTGTACCATAAGCTAACGTAATTCCATTTGCTAACATGTTTAATTCTCCATTCTAAATTGAAAAACAAGCTCTGAGTGTAAGTCAACAACACCTTCAAAACGCATGACCTTATGTCTCAAATGTGACGGGTCTGGTACGTCTTGGCAGTCGGTTCTTCGCAAACCTAAAGACTCAAAAATCTGATTGATTTTAACAGCTAACTCACTAGTGCTGGTATCATCAAAGATATCCACCTTGTAGCGGATAGATGATTTTTGTTCCTGGTCGTCGAACCATTCACCCGGCTTGTTTTGTTCTTCCAAAAAAATAACGACTGGGAAATTCTCCCAATCGCTAGGATAAGTATCAGTCACATTATCTGCGACCTTTTGCAATTCTTTATAAATAACAGGCTTGATATTGATCATTATATTTGTTCTCTTATCTTTCTACGGACATAATTCGAAATATTCTTAGACACACGCTCTTGATTATCTCTCAAAGCTGGATAAAGATAAGGCTGGGCAGGTTGACCATACATCTTGTAGAACTCCCCAATCTTTTGAAAGTGGTAAGGTCCTACATCGATTTGGTCTTCATGCACATACCAAGGACTAGACCTGTAAGACACACTGACCTCTGGCGATATACCCGAATGGCTAGCCTGTCCTTTTGGCCCTGTACCAAACTCTACATAAGGAGCATAGTGTAGATTTGTGTAAACCTCTCCTATAACCTTATCTCCGTCCATTTTAACCCTAGTCTTGATACTATTTCTAAGTTCCCCATTGTTGCCTGGTGCCAGTCTTTTAGCATCGGCTTGAACAATGGTTTTGGCTGCATGATGAACCGCCTTTGAAACAATATCTCGTTGCGCAACATCTGACAGCTTCCTGAACTTAGCTATAAGTCTATCTGCCCCTAGTAGCTCTGACACGTTCCAACTCCAATACTTGATGATATGTGTAGACCTTTTTAGAAATAACCCTGTGAGTCACTTCTGTCTGGCTATCGATACACACACCATCTTTCACTTTGATAGTAGCTGACTTGTTGGCATTTGCGTTCAAAATATCATTAACACGCTCGCCGTACAATTCAGATTGTAACTTGCTACTAGCTGGCCACAATTCAAGGCGGACTGTCTCAGCTTCCTTGGCATATCCTTCTTTTGCGACACCTTCCTCTGTGACAGTCTTTTCAAAACGTCGCATTGGATAAGGTTTCAGTCTACTCTGCTTCAAAAACATGGCCTGCCACCCTTGCTAGTCTGTGCATGCGTATACGCTGTAAAAGACCCGTAGACAGGCCGTTTTCTCCGTAGACTACTGCTATACCGCCCTCGGTTCTAGAATGCTCTCCTTCCGCTCCTGAGCGGTTGTGGATCTCGATAGCAACCTCAGGTATTAAAAGACTTAAAGCAGGTGTCAAAGATGTGCGATTAGTCTCTGACAAGATAAGATTTGTAGCCCTCGTTTGGAGCAACATGAGAAGCTGAGTATCTTCTTCGCCTGTTAATTTCTTCAGCAACTCTATAGACATATCAATCCTCTTCTAAGAACTCAGGTTCAGGGAGGATTTCCTCAAGAACATCTGAGATAGCGACACCATTGCTGGCAAAATTGTCAGCCAGCTCGGCATATCGTTCCTCAGTAATCTCAAGCTCCTCCCCTACCAGTCGTTTCACATTTGATTCCCAATCATAGAAATCTTGTTTGATTTTAAATTTCACTTTTTAAATCCTCCAAAACTTCTACGGCTTCGGCTTTTGTCAACTTATAAGCGCCTGCTACCCCTGCTTCTTTCGCTAGAACTTTCAACTCTTCTAGAGTTTTATTCTCTAAATCAGAATACTGGGTAACCTGCTCTTCTTGAATATAATGACGTCGTAGCAATAAGCTCATATCGTCACCTCTTTCTTACGCGCCACCGAATTTTACAACTCGTGTAGGGTCATAAAGGTAAACACCGTAGTGTTCATCTCCTGTGATTACAGTAGTCTTCTTCAAGATATCGCGGTCTGTTTCGATAGCCACGTCGCGTTTAAGCAAGATTACAAAAGCTCCGTACTTGTTAGCGTCGTCTGTCTGAGTTTGACTTGGTGACACTTTAACAAGGAAGCCTTTACCTGCTTCAACTTTCTTAGAGCGCACGATTTGTACTCCGCCTGCTTCACCAAAAGTACCTGAGATAACAACGTCTGCGCCAATTTCTGAGCCTTTAACCCATTCTTTAGCTACGTTTGTCTTCAACTTGGTAGCGTCTTTTGGATTGATGATAGCAACGTACTGAGCATCTTCTTCATCTTCAAAGACGTCAAGAGCTTTATCAAGAGCTTCAAGTGTAGTAGGTGCATCATCTACGAATTGTGTTGCTGTTTTCGCTACTGCTACAAGGTCGTTATCAATCTTGTTAGCGATTGCCAAACCTAGCTGGTAAGTTGCTTGACCTACTGGGTCTCCTAGACCTGACAAAAGAGATTCATCGGTAATTTCATAACCTTTACCTGCTTTTTTGATGGTCATAGTAGTCTTTTTAGTAGTCAATTGGTCTGGCGTAATTGCTTGGCCTTCTTCAATTTCAGTAGCGTCTCCTGCATACTCCCATGCTGGCACTGTTAAAGTGCTACCTGGTTGACCTTCAAGCTCTGTTTCTACATATGCTAGTGGTGTGAATTTAATCAATTTAGGTAATTTAGCGGCTACCATATCCGCCATTACTTCTGGATTAACCATAGTGGCTAATTTAGTTTGTCCTGCTGTCATTTTCTATTATCCTTTCAATTTCTTGTAAAGCTCTGGGTTCTTTAGGAAGAGTTCGTTACGGCTCTTATATCCCATGGCTCTAAACTCTTCAACAGTCAACTCATCGTTGACAGTTGGCGCGTGATTGATAGGGGCTTTCCCTTTCAACTTCTCCTGTACGCCTTTCTGTACGGCTTGCTCCCATGATTTCTGCAATACAGCGACAGATTCAGATACCGTCTCTGCGCTTGTCAAATCAACTACATTCACTAACTCAACAGGTAAGTCACGTTCACTTAGCATTGCTTTAGCTTCTGCGGTCAATTCCTTACGAGCAATAGCCTTTTCACGGTCAGCTAGTTCTTGCTCACGCTGATCTAACTGATATTTCTGTTTCTCATCAGCGTTCATCTTAGCAAGCTTCTTAGCCTCGTTTTCCTTGGCTTCTTGCTCAGCTTCCCATTTAGAGCGTTCGGCAGATAGCATCTTACCGATTTCAGCACGAGTGAAAGTTCGTTCGTGCTTTTCTTCCTGCACTGTATCAACATTTTCTTGAGTGTCGACAGTCTCAGTTGATTCAGTAGATACAGTTGCATTGATTTCTTCTGACATAATTGTCCTCCAGCGATTACGTCGCCACTCGATAATCTCGTTTTACGTCCGGCGACGGAACAGTACAGCTTTTAATGTCATCGGTACAGTTTGGACAATATAAAAACCGTACGGGATTCCATACGGTTAAGTTTTATAATTCGATTCCTTCGATTTCTGATCGAACTTCCATCCAGTATAAATACTGACCCATAGCGCACTTTTGATTTTTTAAAACTTCAATTGAGCATTTTGGCTCAAAATTGAGCGTACCAGCTTCGTATTTGATAACCATTTTATGTAATTTTGTATATTTATCCTTAAGCGCATTGTATTCATCGATAAAACGTCTTTGCCAATCTTCCATTTTTTCTATTCCTTTCTTCAATTCACTAATTTATAGTAATTTATAGCGGTTTATTCCTGCCAGTCAAGATGTCGGATCACCTACTTTCTATTTCTGAAACCTGTTAAAATCGCAAGAATAGTTCCTACAATTAAAACAAATAGCCAAAAGAATACCAACCACCCAAAGGCGATTGATACCCAATCCCAGATAAACATATCTTTACTCCTCTACTTCTTCGTAAGTTTCTGCAAAAATATCAGGCTTGCACGGATAAAATTCACCTTGAACTCCTTTAATGATATAATCCCCTTCAGTCGCAATCATCAAGCCTTCAAGCGTTTCGATTTTTAAAAGGGGATTGCTTAAATCAGCGTAGTCAATCCGTACTGGATCTAATCCAAAATCACATAGCTCATCTATAGCTTCTTCTGTATCTAAAAACTGTACAGCTTCAATCACTACTGGCTTCTTACGATATTTCATCTGCTTTGTCCCTTCCTTTTAAGTTTCTATAAGGATAACTTCGCAAGCTACCACTGAAATTCTTTTTACTTCAACATCACAATCAATAAAATCCTCGGGATAACCTCCTTCTAAATCTTTATCGTTGTGACAAACCGAGATACAGCATTCTTTATCAATTGTTTTACAAAGTTCTTTGACTTTCATTTTCTACTCCTTTTCCCCGTCTTTCGCAACATACTTGCTATACCACTCTTTATAAGTCATATCGGCAGGCACGTACTCAACTTTACCTGTAACTGGGTTCCTTGCCCTACGCTTCAACTTGTCGTAGTCTGCTTCATCGTCGTGCGCTACGGTAGTAGACCTACACCAAGGGTGCATAGGCGGACAATTGACACCAGGGACAGCCTTATCCCTATCATAAACCTGATTGTCATGTTCTTGGCAAATGCGTGATGTACGCTTGTCTAAGACGGCCACAAATATATACTTCTCTATATCGGCTTCCTCATAACTGAGTAGTTCCATCTGGTTATGAAAAAAGGCTGATTCTGTCCGAACCAAACGCCTTGCATCGTTCTGCCCCACATTGAACCGCTCAGCAATTGCTTGTGCAGTTCCTCGTGTATCTCGACCTGTCATGAGGCTCATGAGTAGTTCATCTTTTATGCTTGAAGTAAGCTTTCCTGTATTCTTCCAGATGTTTGTTGAGTACGTGCTTCCATCTCCTACCCAACTAAAAGACTGTAGATGTTTTATCTCGCTCTCAGGAAGCCCAGAAAAGCCATATGCTAGCCCTGTCTGCTGTTGCAGGTCAAAGGTAGCCTTGTGGTAGCTATCCTTCATCAGGTCGCTATAAAAGGCATCTGAGCCTGTCTTCTCTGAATGATAGATAGATTCACGCATACGGTCTAAATCGTCGCTCAAACGTTCTAGGCGCTTCATACGGAAAGAATAAGCTGGACTGTCTAAGTCAGCCAGTAGCCTTTGGATATTCGGGTCATTCGGTCTAGCTTCAAGTACCTTACGAAGTTCATTCAGGTCTTTCTTGTCTTTCATGTTCTTCAAGACTTGTCTAGCATCCACCTGACTTAAACCATAATCACGTTGGAACTTATCAAAAATCTTATTGATTTCCTTATCCAAGTAAGTCTTAGCTTCTTGATAGACCTTATCGAACTGGTCTGCCTGCTTTTCGGCCTTGTCCATCTGCTGGTAAATCAGATTGGCTTTCCTCTTCGCCCAATACTCCTGATTCTTCATCCTCTACCTCGTCTTCGGGTTTCGTGTTGTCTTGGTTAAACATCGGCATGTCTTCCATGTTCTTCTTTTTCTCTTCTTCCAAGGCTTCCAGTTCAGCATCAGGGTCTTCCACAAACGGCAAGAGAGAAATAAGCTGCCTGTTGGTCACTTTGCCTTCCAAGTTGTTCACAATCTGAGAGATTTCCAGTAAGTTCTTAGGTAAACCACGGCTGAACTGCGGAACGATTGAATGAGACTCTAGTGCAATCTGCTTCATGCCCAAGTAATGAGCAAAAATCGCAATACGCTGTCTTAATCCACGCTTGTAGTTTGCTTCTTTGGTCTTCGTGATCATCTCAAGACCCATCAGCTTAAATTCCATGGCTACGCCTGAGGTGTTCCCTGCGAAATTCTCATCAGTCAAGTTAGGAACATGGCTGAATGTGTAGATATCCTCCTTCAAAGCCGTACGCAAGGTTTCAGTAGCACTTTCGTCCAGCGTGTTCTTCAAGAACTCCGCTCTTGCACTATCGCCGGGTAACTCCAAAAGACCTTCTTCAGAAAGAATCTTCATCGCTACCTTAGCATCTTCTGGCGTGTCTGCTAACTGCGTACCATACAAGACAAGGATAGACTCTACTGCCTGCTCCTTATCATTGACTCGGTTACCCATTAAAGAGTTGTAAGCGTCAATTAAGCTTATTTGTTGCTCGTAGTCGCCAATCGCAAAATGATTATTGCGATACTCGATAATCGGGATTTGACCAAGGTTATGAGGTGTTGCCTCTTCAATCTGAGATGTCCCTGAATCTGTACTTCTCAGCACCATATGATAATGCAGATTCTCAGTAAAGACTTCTGCCTGGTACTTAGTAGTATCTTTCGTATCATCTTTGACCTGGTAGTAATAGACCGCAAATAAAGGCTTCCGCTCAATACTATCATCATAGACCATGAAAGTATTCTCTGGGTCAATACTAGTTGAATCCAACTCAGTCACTCCCTCTTTGGCATAGATGTACTCATAAGCGCGACCATAGATGGCCATGTTCAAAGCGTTCTGCGCATCTACTTGGTCAATCTCAGCACCGTCAAAGGCTGTAAGTAGTTCATCAATATCACCTTCGGCAGTATTGTTGTACTTGATAGGATTGCCCATAAAATAGCCTGTAGCCGTGTCTGCGATATCCTTGGCATGATTGGCTACTGTCTTGTAATTGGGTGCGTTCTCGTTGCGTCTCTTGTGATTTAAGATAGCATGCTCACCCAAGTAGTAGCTTTTAAGTTTCTTCAAACGTGAGCCTTCAGTGCTATGTTTCGTTATCAATTTGTAAATCAGATCTTTCTTCAAAGAACCCTCATCATATCCATCTCGTGGATAGGTTAAATATTGGTACATGTCTTTCCTCTCTATAGACCATAATCAGAACGTCTGCGGACGGTTGCTTTCCCACCTTCGATACATTGAAGGCTGTAACGTAAAGCATCCATCAAGTGGTTGTTTTTATCTTCTGGCTTGTTCAACCAATTACCTTCTTTGTCACGCTGGTAGCAGTAACTATAAAATTCATCCATGATATGTTCACAACTCGGATGTACATAAATAGCGTATCCTTGTAATTTGGACACGCCTGCCATGATACTATCCTTACCTTTACGACTCTCTTTAATTCGAGTTATACCATGTTCTGACCTTAATTCCTCAATCAGTCGTAATTCAGCGCTATCAGCGATAATCCGTGAGCGATGATAACCTTTATCTTTAATCATCTTAGCAACTTCTTTAGTAATCAATCCAACTTTATACGCCTCGTCAAAAACATAAATCTCTTTCGTTGTATCGTTTATGAGAGAACAACACAAAGCGGTTGGGTCATGAGTGAAACCAAAGTCAAGACCGATACATAACTTATTAGCTGAATCTTGTAGTAATTCATCCTTATCGAAATCCTTGACAGTTACGTTCTCGTAGATTAAACCTTCAGCAACTCCCCACTCACCATCACAAACGATTCTAGCCCGTCTTGGGTTCGTATTATACAAATCCTCATAGCGCTTGATATCCACTTCATCCAACCACTCATTGCATTTATAAGTGGTAGTAATAGCGAATGTATCAGCTCGTCTCGTATCTTCATCAAAGAAGACACGCTTGAGCCAGTGCCTCTCATTCCACGGGTTAAATGTGACTGTGATTTGTTTAAAGAAGTCAGGTACGTCTAAACTACCACGGATTGACTCAACAACCGTACTGAACTTGTCTTCAGTCTCAATTTGGTACGCTTCCTCAAACCAGGCCCAACAAAGGATACCAACGTCAACTGTAATAGATGTGATTTTAAGTTCATCATCCAAACCACGGAACAGAATCTTTTGGCCAGTCGCTTTTATAGTTATCTCAGGCAAAGACTCGTTAAATTTAAACAAATGAGTCACGCCCAACACATTACACGCCCATTTAAAATCCGTATAGGTAGATTGCTTATTTGTATTCGAATATCTACGAATGACAAGCAAGTTCGCCCAGGGATATTTCAAAAGACGTACAACGTAATTTAAAGCAGTTGTCTTGGACTTCTTCGAACCACGGGAACCTTTTACAACACGGTAAAGACTTCTTGAGCGCCAAAACTGGCCATATCCCCCGCCTACTGTCTTAGGTAGGTCAACAACAATATCATTCTGTTTAATCTGGTATGTCTGACTCATTCGCAAACACCACCGTTCCAGAAACGTCTGCCTCTACTTTGTCTGTCCAAAGCCTATGCCGTTTTCCTAAAAGTTCGGCTGCTTTGATTCTATCTTTTGCTCCGACATCAATATCCGTAATCGTTTGACCTAATTCTCCTATGCTTATCAAGGTCTGTTCTTGCGTCTCTCCTCGCATTACTGATGTTAGATAACTAAGTACTTCTTGTTGATCTGCAATTTTCTCAGAATCAAGTTGTTTCAGTCGTTCATCTATATAGCTTTTAATCTTAGGATTCTTTAGTAACTTATGCCCTTCAACGCCTGCCACTCTATCACTAGAAACACGATAACCTGCTTTTTTATAAGCTTCCGTCGCATTACCTGAGATGATGTACTCATCTGCAAATCTCTTTTGTTTTATTCTCAATCCACTCAATTTTCCATCACCACCTTTTTCAAATAATCAAAAAAGCCACACGATGTGCGACCTTTTTAAGACCTCTCACAGGCTTTGCAGGAATCGAACCCACGATAACAGTTTTGGAGACTGTTGTGTTACCGCTACACTAAAAACCTCTTTTACTTTAAAATGCAAGGCGACTACAACCTTGCGTGTTAATTAGAAATCAATTTTCTGATTTATTTTTTTGTAGTCATTACAACCTCTGAGGGAATCAAACCCTCTAGCTTATAACTTACCTAGGATATAAGTAGCTACGCAATCATGCAAGGTCCAGTCGCTTCTGCAACCATTTTTTAAGTTAATGAGTGATATATGAATGCTAAGCCTACTGCCTACCCCATTCTGGGACACAAACACTCAAAAGGCGATGTCCGGATTCGAACCGAAAAAATACATAGGAGAGAAAATCACTTTACACCTGTCACCGCCATGTGAGGCCGAAGCCTCGGAAATAAAATGAAAAAATAAGGAGTTATCAGTGCGCTTACCGCCTTCAGCTGATAATACTATTTTATCATTTAAAGGTTTCAATTTTGTTTAATCTGTTTACTTCTTTTAGCAATATTTTCGAAGGCCGATTTTCTAATATTATAGATAGTCCCTCGACTGCATCCCAACTTACTCTCTACCTCGCTCCACGTTAATCCATCAATAAAGAATAGTCGCATCACAATATTTTCTAACGGATCATCAAGAGATTCAATCAACTGAACTAACTCATCTCGTTCACGATATAGTTTTTTAATCTCTTCGTATAATTGTTCAGACCTGTCAATAATAGATATATTCAATTCTTCAGACTGGTTCTTATTGCTTTTTGACTTCGGCATACTATCGAACGTCTGTCCTTTTAAAATGCCTGAACGTAGACTGATATATTCTTGATGTTTCGATTTAGCTTTTATATCGATATATGGCAAGGCTTTTAATCTCTGTTTAATATCTATTGTCAATCATACACCTCGATTCCAAAGAATTGGCAGATGTCTTCTGCCTCACATTCGGAAATTTCCAAACCTCTCTCCCAACAACTTATGATTGTTGAAGAATACCCTAAATGCTTTGCTAATTCTGTACGAGTAAGACCTTGCTCCAAACGTTTTTCTTTCAAAAGCGCATTAAGATTTCCAATCTCACACTTCTTGAATAAGACATCTTTATCCAATCCTAACTCTTTTGACAGACGTTCTTTCTGACGATCACTTGGTATCAGACCTCGTTCCCAATTTGAAAATGTCCTTGGACTAATACCAAATTTCTTTGAAGCTTTTCTCAAAGATAGACCTTTACCAATTCGCCACAATCTGATCTGTTCTGAAAAAAATTTACTATCCTTCACGTTCCATCTCCTCGATCAGCCAGTCAAGATTCTTTCTGGCTTTCTTCAGGTCTTCAAGACCGTTTTTCTTCTGGAATCGCAGTTGATACTTCAAGGCATTTCCAAGATAAAAGCCTTTCAGCTGTTCTGGTGTCATGAAGTTTCTTAAAGCATCGATAGATTCCATTCCATACCGACCTTGGTAGTGGCTTGGTTTGTTTACGTTGTCAATTATTTCTGGCATCATTATTCATCCTCCAAAAGCTCTCTGTTTTCGTATACATTGCCGATGATTTCGTTCTCATCAGTTTCTGACCACAAATAGCTAGCTAATTGCTCGCAATCATTCATAATCAACCAAGCTCCCTCAATCATGGTTACAACACCTGTGATTGTTTCATTTTCCGTTGTTGGCTGAGTTCGTACTTATCTAACTACATCCCCCTCAAAGATTTCCTTACCGTTCTTATCTCTGAGTCCTGTTGATTGCATGAGCACTAAATCTTCCGCTGAAACCATGTAAGTAATTCCATCCCCAATACAATATAACTCATCCTCTAGCCAACTGATATGGTCGATATAATTATCCATTTTCTGTTCTTTCTTCAACCACGCTCTAAATTTCGGTATCATACCAAATCCTCCTATTCCTTTTTAAAATAATTTTATTTGTTTTTCATAATCATTGAGTCTCTGTTTAGCAAGATTAAAGATGTCTCTATCTAACTCGCAACCGACATATTCAAAACCTAATTCTTGACAAGCAATTAAGCTACTTGCTGAACCAACATGAGTATCAAGAATCTTGTCTCCTTCTTTTGCGTAAGTTTGAAGTAACCAAAGATAAAGACTTATCGGTTTTTGTGTCGGATGGATTCTAACCTCATTTAAGGCCTTATTCCCTTGTTGTATATGACCTTCAGATATCGACTTTCCTTGCATCATACCATTCCACATATAGCGAAACAGCCGTATACTATCATGTAAGCTGCAGTACGCTATCTCACAATCTGAGAAACTTGACTTGCCATTAACTTTGTCCCACACGATACGGCCAGGCCCGAAAGAGTAGTCGAAGTAGTTCACACCCCAAATGATTTGATTTTTTGAAACTCTAAATAACTCATCAAAATAATCTCTATTTGGAATTTTCCACTCTGATGTTTTGCCATACAGTCTATTGACGCCAATCGGACTGACTTTTCGACCATAGTATTCTCTTTTTTCTGGACCGGAAAAATATGGGGGATCTACAATAGCTAAATCAAAGTAGTTGTCAGGATATCTTTTCATAACGTCCATACAATCTTCGTGAAGAAATAATTTCACAACAACACCTCATCTCCTACTTTCACTTTCTCATACACGTCCTTCGTAACCACGAACACCCCGTAATCACGTATCGTAAGCGTATATAGTTTGCCATGCCGTCCTTTTTCGACGACTTTGCCGAATATCTCAGCGCCTGCGTTATCAGCCTTGTAGATAACCATAGGCTTCTTCTCTTCCAAATCTCGAATCCTGTCCATCTGCCAGATGTTTAGACCAGCAGATAGCAGAATCCAGATAGCTATGAATCGTTTCATGTTCACTCCCTGTAATTATTGTAAATTTCAATAGCTGGAATTGATTCATTATCAATAGCAGAAGTAATTATTAGCTCGTTTCCAACTTTTTTCTGAAATTCTAGCAACTCCTCTATCGAATTAATTTCGATAAAATGCCCCTCTGCACCGTTCGGGAATTCTCTTTGTATTCGACCTTTAGACGTTTTATGATTAACTCCTTCAGAAAGCCAACTGCCTTCTAACCTAGAAAATCGCTTATCAAATTCTTCAAATGTCGAACAGCCTCTAACTTCTATTTTTGTGTATTTTTTAATCACGGCGTTAGGGATTTGATTTTCAACCCACCCGCTTGTGCTTGTTAGTAAAAATTCCATCACTCCACCTCTTTTTCTACAGTAATCGTAAATTCACGGTCATTTATGTTTAAAGGTAGAACCGCCCCTGTTTTCGAGTCACTTTTTAGCAAATCCAATACAATTTCTAAAACTTGCTTACCTAAAATCAATTGTGTCTCTAAAATATTTTGCTCATTAGTCATCCCTCCACCTCCTTAACTTCAAAAAGTTTGCTAGTGAATACTTCTCCAAATCCTGCTTCTTCAAGCTCTTTGCGTGTATGCTTTGTGCGGAATTCTCCTACTTCGTGCTTACTCATGAAAAGCCATTCGTCTTGCTTTTTATTGTAATTCAAGTAATCATATCCGTCTTTCAATTTTTTCAAGCCTTTGAAACGAACTTGGTAAAGCGTTTCAAGCTCAACATTAAAGCCGTTGACCCATGCACTCAAAAACTTATCTTCATTATCATCCTTCGTGATCCACATTAAGATTTCAAGTTCATACTTTAGATTTTCAAGTGATGTAAAAAAGTTTTTCCCTTTTTGCTTTTTGGTGCGTGATAAACTCTCCTACTTCTTTTGGTATAGTTATTAATTCTTCTTTATTCATCTTCCAACTCCTTTATTCTCTTCTTCCAGTTTTTCACTTTCTTTTTAAGCAAGTCACGTTCCTCTGACCTGCTAAATGCAAGTGATTTGACACACGGCTCAGATAGTTCAACTATCCTTGCCTCCGTCTGCTCGATCGTGCGTTTCAGTCCTTCGATGACTGTCTGTTTGCTGTATTCCATGGTTTATCCTGCTTGTTTTTCTAGCCAATTAAAGAGTAGGCCAAACTGTTCCGTCACTAGTGAATCATCATTGTATTGCTTACAAATTTCGCCAATCGTAGTTACTGCCCATAGCCAATAAGCGTCCGAGCCAAAACCGACTTCTTGACTCTTCTTATTACTGCGTGCCATCCATTCAGGAATAACTCTGCTAAAGAAATCGATGTAATCAATTCTCATGGTAATTCCTCAATCTTGATATAGACCCCAACTGTATCAGCCCAGAACTTTTCGGCAATCTCGCTGGCCACTTGAGCATCGTCTTGCCAGTATCCAAGTTTCGTCATGCAATCCTTGAGCAACTTCTGTAAATTATCTGTATCTGGTTTTGTGGTCTTGTACTGGCCATCGTAGCTTTTTTTGATACGAGGAAAGCACCACTTGACTGTAAGCCGAATAGCTCCTTCAAATTTATCAGTAGGAACATACTGGGCAAGCAAGCTCTCAAATTTCGCTCTGGCATTTTTTAGATCCTCTGGTTCATAAAAAATCGGCTTACCAAATCTCGTATTTACCTTTTTTTGTTGATGAGTTGTTGTCGGTATTTTTTTCATCGGTAAAAAGAATTCAATCATCAGCCAACTCCCTTAAAATCACACCCAAGGTCGCACTAGCACTCATAAGCAATCCAAATGTGTAATCTGGATTAAGTGCCATCTCTTCAAAATCATCTTCACATTTATCCAACAAGTCATCGATTTCCTTTTTAAGATTATCAATAGCTTTTTTATTTAATGTCATTTTTCACCTTCTTTTTTATACGCGCCTAAGTTCAGAGTGAAGGACAGGGTTACAGGGTTACAAGGGGCGGATGCATAGCCCCCTTGTACCTGTACCTGTTCTTCTGAACTCTCAGGGACACTTCCTAAATATCTCTCCTCAAGGAGGGAGATATTCTGTCCCTAGCTTTGTCCCTGAATTTCTCGGGTTTGTCCCTAGAGCTAAAAATCCGCATGGTTGTGCGTTTTCTCAGGGACATTCTCGGGTTTGTCTTTGTCCCTAGAGACACTCCAGAGACACAGGGACACTCTCGGGTTTGTCTCTGAGAGTCAAGGACATTCCCGAGGGACACTCTCGGGTTTGTCTATCGGGTTTGTCCTTGTCCCTACTCTGTCCCTAGCTCTTCTTTGGGTGTGATTTGATTGTTTTTCACTTCAAAATCATCTCTATTTTTGACCCATCTTCTGATAGTTTTTTCGCTAACAGGTTTGTCTTCTGTTGAAAAATATTCCACCATTTCACTCAATTCAACCGGATTGATTCCGTCGAATAATGCATCCATAGCAGTAGTAAATCTCTCGTCAGCAGATTTCTTTTTCTTCTCATTCCCCTTTTTACTATCTAGATTCTTTTTCCAATTTGGCGTAGTATCTTCTAATTGGATATCTGCTAACACGCCTGATTCATCAAGTGTATGCACTGGATAGCTGAACCACATATTCACTGGCTTAAATTTGGCAAACTCTCGAAGCGTACCTTCCACACGCCATGCGGTTGCTATCTGAATCTTGTTACGGACTTCTTCGAGCCTGTCTACATAAGGAGCACGAGCCATGACATCAGGGATGCCTTTTTCAAAGTGCGTTCTCATCTGCGCTGGACTTAATAGGTCATCTAGTCCGACATTCTGTTGGTAATAAGCGTTATTTCGTTCTTGCAAAGCCTGCTTGTATACTTCGCACGCTGCTTGGTTCATCCTCTGAGTAAGTAATTCCTCTGATACTTCCAGCTCGACCAAATCGATAAGCGCGTCAGGATCCCGAGCGAATACACCCGAACCACTAGCGCGGTCCATGGACTTCTTGCCACCTTGCGAACCTTTTGAGTGGTGGTGACAGTAGATAACGCTAGAGCCTAACTCTGTGGCCACTTTATCAAATTGATTCGTAAAATGTGCCATCTGGTCTGCACTGTTCTCGTCACCAGTCAGGACCTTGTAAATCGGGTCAATGATAACTGCGATATAGTTTTTCTTCAAAGCTCGACGTATGAGTTTAGGAGCCAACTTGTCCATCGGTACAGTCTTCCCACGAAGATTCCAGATATCGATATTCTGGATGCTTTTAGGTGGTAATCCCATAGCTTGATAAACGTCACGGAAGCGATGTAAGGCAGACGGACGGTCTAGCTCCAGATTGACGTATAATACACGCCCTTGAGTACAATCCCAGCCTAGCCATTTTTTGCCTTCAGCAATTGCAATTGACATTTCAATTAAAGCGAATGACTTACCAGCTTTTGATGGTCCAGCAATCAGCATCTTATGGCCTTGACGAAGGACACCTTTTATCAACTCAGGAGCTAACTCTGGCAAGTTATCCCAACTATCGGCCAATCCTTCAGGATCAGGTAAATCATCGTTCAAATCTTCGATGTATTGATACCATTCATCCCAATCAGATTTACCAATGTTGGTATCTACTAAAAATTGTTTCTGTCCATTACGGATGAACCCAGGCATACGAGATAGTCTACTTGGATTTCGATTCTGTGTATCGACGATAATGCCGTTCTTTTGACAAATCTTATAAAGATAATCAACCCTATTACGGTATTCTTCGTAATTCTTGGCATCTACTTTGACGATGGCATGTAGTGACTTATTTCCACTGTGTACTAAAGCAACAATCGGTAATTCAAGTTCTTTGTAGATTGCGTTTTGCTTATCGATTGGCATACTGTCGGATTCGACTAAGGCATATCTGAAATCTGTCACATTTTCATTTTTAGCACCTTTTCCATCCATGGGATTGAATCGAACCCATGCGCCGGCTTCTTCGTGGTAGTCACCTAAGACTGCCCCGATATCACCATTGCACTGACTCAACTCTTTAATAAGCTGGCCAGCCGTCCTGTCGTAAGCTCCCTTGGTTGGTAGCCATTTGACAATTTCGCCAGTTTCATCGTCTGTTTTCGGATAGCATTCAGTAACGTACCCAACGTTTTCGCTAGCCTCGAAGAGTGTTTCAAGATATTTGATAATCTCCTGAACCGGGTTCCAAATAGTTGGCTCATGGATTTCCTTACCTTCAATCCAGTCTTTATCAATGACACGATAATCACGATCTATTGTATCGGTCCAACCTAACTCATGCGCGTTCTCGCTATCGTAGCTAGATTGCGACACCCAGCCATTTTCTTTAGCAAGTTGGGTAATCGTCGCACCCGTCACGATAGTTCCTGCTTGTTCATTGAAAGTATCCCATTTCTTGAAGCACTCAAATTTCTTGTATCGACTATCATTTTGTGACCAGTTATCCCAGTCGGATGCTGTATATCCTTCATGTTTAAGAGCCATACCGACATTGACCCACGTCTGATAATCTACCGTGGCAGGATTGATGTAATCCAGCAACGGCAACAAATTAAAATCATTCTCTGCCACTATCTCCTCCTTCTTAATTTAGTACATATTCAGCTGGTCGCACACTTGTCGGAACTCTCCAAGCATTAGCTGCTATGCGATTAATCATATTTTTAGCTTCTTCGAACGGCCACATTCCCACACCTTTGAAACCGTATCTTTCAAGTAATCTGATTTGTTTAGGTGTTGTTAAACCTTCCGCTTGTCGCTTGTGTAATCTATCTAAATATAAAGCAGCCTTTCCAGCATTCGCGATTTCGTCAGGAAGTATGCCGTATTTCTCAAGAGCTTTAATTTGCTTATCACTAGCAGGTGCCATCTCCCATCCAAAGTTAGGTACGTAGTTTGATAAATCTTCAGCATGGATAGACATTTCAAATTGCAATGGATCCACTAATTTGCGTTTACGCTTACGCATTTCTTCCAATTGTTTGGCCAAAGCTTCTTCACGTTGAGCGACTACGTCTTCTGCAGCCTTAACTTCCATATCTTCAAGGTCAAGCATTACACCAGTTTGCTCTTCCATGTTCTCAACCATTTTCTGGGCGACTTCTGGAGTCTCACAGATTAAATGAGCTGGACGGCATAGCTCGTGGCGTTCTGTATGCCAGAGGAAGTCTAGCAAGAGTAATTCTTCCTTTCCTGGATGTAAACGAGTACCACGCCCCACCATCTGGCTATATAAGGCACGTACCTTAGTAGGTCTTAGTACTACTACACAATCCACTGACGGGCAATCCCAGCCTTCTGTTAGAAGCATGGAATTACAAAGAACGTTGTAGCGGTCTTTCTCGAAGTCTTCTAAGATTTCTGCACGGTCCTTGGACTCTCCATTGACTTCAGCAGCACGAAATCCTTTTGCGTTTAGGATATCGCGAAACTTCTGCGAGGTCTTTACTAAAGGCAAGAATACGACTGTCTTACGGTCAGCACATTGCTTGACCATTTCGTCAGCTATCTGTTCCAGATATGGATCTAGTGCCGTCCCGACATCGCTTGCTTTGAAATCGCCTGCTGACATGCTCACATTTGATAAATCCAAGTTGAGCGGAATTGTCAAAGCCTTGATTTTAGATAAGTAGCCTTCTTTGATAGCTTGTACCAACGAATATTCATAAGCGAGACTATCGAAATAAGATCCAAGGTTTTTCATATCTCCACGGTCTGGTGTGGCAGTAACCCCTAATACATCCGACTTCTCAAAATAGCCAAGCACACGCTGGTAACCATCTGATATAGCATGGTGTGCTTCGTCGACTACAATCGTATCGAACCAGTCGGGCGGAAACTGTCGTAATCGTTTCTCTCTCTGCATGGTCTGGACTGATCCGACGACGACCCGATACCAAGAACCAATAGAAGTATTCTCTGCTTTCTCTAAAGCCGTACCAAGTCCTGTTGCAGTCTTGAGCTTATCGCTAGCCTGCTCCAATAATTCAGACCTATGAGCAAGGACAAGTACACGCTTGCCCTCTCTCACTTGATCTTCGATAATTTTGGAAAAAACAATCGTCTTTCCACATCCTGTTGGCAATACTAGGAGCGTGCGTTTGCGACCTTTAGCCCATTCAGCTTGAACAGCTTCCCGCGCTTCCTGTTGATAAGGTCTTAATTGCATGCCTTACCTCCTAGAATTGCCCAGCTTGGTATCCAGCTTGTGGCTGTTGTGGTTGTTGTGCAAAATTCGACTGTTGCGGTTGCTGATAGCTTTGTTGCATTGTTTGTCCAGGTTGTTGGTTCAATACTTTTGTATAATCAACATCTTCAGGATAGAGCATGGACTTAACTTCGTTATAATTATTTTCCTTGTACTGTCGAGTTCCGACTTTACATACACCGGTTGCGCCGATGATGGTGTTCCAATTCATGCGAAGTGGTTCGCCTTTTTTCTTTTGGCCAATTGCAGCAAAGAAAGCAGATAGCATTCCTTCGGTTGAGCTGTGCAGGAATAGATTGTGACGCAATTCGGTTTCGCCTTCGTTAGCTACAATCTTGATGCTGACGATAGCCTTGTTACACGCTGGCAATTTCCCGGGATTTTGTGGATTTGGCGTGTGTCGTGTACGCTCCATACCGATTACTGTAAAGTGGTATAAGCCGTCAGGTAGTAGGACGTATTCCGAGTCTTTTTCAATCGTATCTTCCCATCCAAATTCGCGTTCAAAGTTGTTGTATTGTTGTTGTGTCATGTTGTTTTTCTCCTTATGCTAAAATTGTGATTCTATCGTTGTTTGCAAGTTCTGTTTTTAAATAATCTGAGATGTTTTTAACAGCATCTAATTTCCATTTGCCCCCATCCGCTTCAAAGAGAGCTAGATTCGCTGATTTGTTAACTCTGAATACAAACTGACTTGCTGGTTGTTCTACTTCATTAAAGGTACGATATGGTCGTAAGGTTACTGGATTTGGAGTCTTAGCCTGTGCTAGACTTGCTACACCATCACGAACAGTCACCGTTTGTGTAACGCCGTTATCTTGAGCCTCTGCCCCTTTTTCGATTTTTAAGTGACTAGCAAAATCTAAAACTAGATTGCGGTCTGCATCATTGATAAACATAGATTGCAACATAATATTAAACTCTTCCTGATTACACCAATTACTAAAGGGGATAAATGGAACAGATGCCTTTACAGATACAAGTTGAGGACGTTTGCCATATTCAATATCCGCTTGATCATACACAGAAACTTTTTGATAACTTTCTACCACCACTACAAGTCTATGACCACCGATAAAGTCGTTATCTGATTTGAGATAATCCACTAAACTTTTGAGCGTTTGAAGTTCAAGAGTCGGCGCATATTTGCGGGGGCTAAGTTCTCTGAAGTCATGCTTATTGATGTCAAAATATTCCTTCCCACTTGATGAAGAAATAATTTTATTTTCTTTATCTGCTAACTCAACTGCATAAGATAATGCTGCTTTAAGATTTTCTGTCATGGTTAGTTACCTGCTTTCTTTTTGTTGTAATCAATAATATTTGTATTTTGTTGTTCGACTTTTTCGATGAGTTCCCCAGTATCTGTTCTCATATCACCATTGTCATCAAAGTAAGTTTGCCCAGGGATACCACTTTTAAGTTCATTAGCGTGGATTTTACCAGCATCATCACGACCGACAATGACAGTTGTTGCAACACCTTTCTGCGGTGCCAAAGTGGATTTTACTTCCATGCCTGTCTTAACAACTGTACGTTCATCATCTGTTGACATTGTTAGTGTGATAGTAACCTTACGAGTTGCCTTAGCTTCCGTATTTGGATCCAGGATGTTATCAAGAACTTTTTCTAACTCTTTATCAACCTTCTCTTGTAAGGCTGTATTGGCGATTTTTGATAAATCGATTTTAATAGTTTTATCTTTCATAGATACCTCTTGTTATACCTTGCTATGATTTCTAATTCCCAAAATCTACACCGTAAAGGGCAATTCTGGTTCTTTTCTAACTTGATTTTCAATAACTTCCACAGTTGCTTGCCAATGAGCGACAATCATATCCCAGTAGTCAGTCGGAAAACTTTCAATAGGAGTCCCTAGTGGAAAATGCCCGCGAATGTAAGCGACTTTTTGAAGTTCTTCTTCCGTCACGTTACCTTGCGCCATGAGGTCTGTCAAACTCTTTGGCAAGTTCGTGTGATATTGCTCAGGTGGTGTCTGTGGCGTGCCAGGAGCTTCATTTTGAGGCTTTTCAGCTACCTGTGACATATCGAGAGGCAATTCTTCTTGAACTTGCTCAGGGGCTTGCTGTGTGGCCTGCTGAGGTTCTGGAGTGACCGTCTGAGGTTGCGATGGAATAGATTGTGTTTGCTGACTCGCAAAGATATGAGCGATTCCAGCGTAATGAAATGGCATTTCGTCAGGTAATCCGTGACGATTTTTGGCATCCCACGCCGGGCGATGGTTGGTATACATGACACGCTCACCGCCTTGCGCCTTCTTCTTGCCGTTATCAGTCGTCATGACCAAGGTCTTGTAATTGGCAAATAGAACCATGTCTGACCATTCTTTGACAAGCGGTGCCGTCTTAGAACCTGTCTTTTGGCCAAGTTTCAATTCGTATCGGTCGTAAGAACCCATCTCGTCCGGCTGTTCAAACTTCTTGATTTGAGCGTGTGCAGTCAATACTACATTGATACCAATATCAACCAAATCAGACAAGCTATTCAAGAAACGTCCCATTTCTTCTTGGACATAGGTGTAGCCTTTGCCCCAGCCAAAATCCTCAATTCCTTGCTTACCATGTTGCGAACAGATGTAATTAACTGCCAAAGCTTCAGCCCAATCGATCGTATCAATGACGAGTGTCCCACACTCAGTCGGATTCGCTTTGATAAAAGCAATCTCATTGATCAACATGGTCCAGCTGGTGGGCTTGTCGAGTCGTGCCACATCCATGTTATCTGTCGAACCTTCCGTGTCGATGAAGACCGCATTTGGAAATTCAGCAGCAAACGTGGACTTACCAATTCCTTCAGGACCATATATAACTACTTTTTGAGCTCGAGCCCGTTTTCCTCTTGTGATTTGCATGTTTAGTCATCCTCCAATCCATTTGCCAACATAGCAATAAACTTTTTGAACGACTCAGATTTTGAATTCTCGGTTTTATCTGTTAAATCTTCCGGTTCTTCACCGTCAAGTGTTTTGAGCTCATACGTTGCAGTCACTTCGAGCAATTCACAATTTAATGCATTCGCTAGTTTTGTAAAATCTTCAATTTGTATTTTTGTCGCTTCAACTTCATTTTTAGCAGCACGTTTTAATCCTTCTGTATATTCTGCTGAATAAGCAAGAGTTTGTTCTTTGCTTTTATATTTCGATAAAAAGCCACCTGTTTCTTTGTTACGAAATACGATAAAAGTTTCTGTTTTTTTCATGATTGTTCTCCTTTAATTTTTAAAATCCACCTTGCCATGTTTTAGGTGCTTGTGTCACTTCTGGCTTCACGCTATACCCGTCTTCAATCAGGATGCTACATTCATCTCCTGTTGATACACGAGTCGCAATTGCTTGCAATCCTTCCTGCTCAAGCCACGCGCCAAATTCTTGTAGAGTTAGTTGATCCATTTGTTCTAGCTTGTCAATTAGCACAAAGCCACATTCTGGCTTCAACTTACGCACGATGGCAGTCGCAACTTGCAGCTGCTGACTACCAGACATGTTATCCCAGCGCTGTCCAAGGTAGAGCAATTCGCCATCATCCACGGACAAACCAGGTAACGGTAAATCTGCGTTTGTAAGCAAGTCTGTCTTCTGCTTGCGGATGTCAGCAATCACATTATCAAGTTCCTTGTATTGCTCGCGATAACCCTTGGCATCTTCTTCTGCTTTATCCTTGTCCAGATTAGCACGCACTTTACGATTGATTTCGTCAATCTCTGCGATGTTGTTTTCAATCTCCTCAGTCGATTCATCGAGAAGATCCATAGCGTCGGTATTCGCAATAGCCAAGTCTTGAGCCAGCTGACTTTCTTTTGCTTTTGCGTCAGCCAGCAATTTCTCCAATCGCTCAACCTCTGCAGCTGCTGAGTCATGTTGATTTTGGATAGATACCAAGTTCTGGCGCTTACGAGCATTCTCGCCATTCGTAGCAAGGATAGCCTGTTGCTGTTGAATAAGCTCAGAGATAGAGACCAATTCTTTCGGTGCCTCTGGGTAGTAAGGTTGTTCTTTCGCAAACTTTTCCTTCTGATCAGCAATCACACCGATTGCGTGGCGCTCGTCATACTTGGCCTTTTCTTGCATTTCCAGTTCAGCTAACTGCGGACCAACTCCGATAATTTGCAACAATGTCTTAGCCTTCTCTTTGCTGGTCTGCTCCATGAATTTTGGTAAGTTGATAGCCAGTTCTTCCACGAAGCTATCCAGCAAGTTTTGACCAGCCTTATTGCCGCTTGGGTCAATCACCTTGAGAGTGCTGTTCTTACCACTGCGCTCTACAATCAAGCCATTTGATAGCGTGATTTTTAAGCTAGGCGGAATTGTACTACCTTCTCGGTGTGCTTGACTAGGTTTATACTTATTGCCTCCCAGCCCCCAAGCAATCGCGTCCAGTACGCTTGTTTTCCCCTGGTTGTTATTTCCACCCACGATTGTCAATCCAGTCGCTGACGGCTCTAATTTGACCGCTTTAACACGTTTGACGTTTTCAATTTCTAGTTTATTAATCGTCACCATCTTTTTCTCCTCCGACTCTTAAAGATTTGACAGGGATTTGAATCTCTTCAACTTCCGCATATTCAAGAGCGAAATCAAGTAGCTGGTTTAAAACGTCAATCAATTTCATATCACACTCATCCGCGAGGTCTATAATACGCTCATAGTGTTCGCGAGCTACTCTGATACGTGGTGTTGGTTCTTGTGTTCCTTTGGTTTTATATTTTCTGTTCATTATTTTCTCCTTAGTTTCAATTGAAAATTCTCTGCTTCTAATCTCTTTCTTAAAGATTGTTCCTTTTGCAATTGCTTCTTGAGATCATCTATTTCATGTTGCATATGCGCCATCATCTCAAGGTCACGCATTTTCTCTCGACGCTTGCAAGTGGATAAATCCCACGCTTGTCTATCCCATACGATTTGCATATCGTACGCTCCGTGGTTCTGGCAAGGCCAAGCGTTCGGGTTCTAATCCCTCTGGCTTTTCATTATCATAGGTAAATCCAGGGAATGGACGACGAATATTCTCACGGATTTTCTGACGTTCAATATCACGCCCCATCTCAAGGATTTTATTAAAATCTCTGACATTTTTCGTGTCTTGTTCTTCCTGCAGTCGTCTTTCTTCAAGTTCCTGTTGCTCTCGTTGGTGTGCTAGGATTCCTGCTCCTAGAAACCCAATGACTAAGGCGCCTGCTCCTAGTAGCTGGCTAATAATCGGTGGTTCAAACATTTTTATCTCCTTATGCTCTTAATTTTCGTACTTCTTTTTCTAATTCTAAAATCTCATAAACATCATTGACATCGTACATAATATCTTTCCCTTGCTTACGAAATCTTAAGCCTTTACGTTCTAACTTCTTAATATAGCCATGAGTGAAGCCAAACTTCTTCATCAAAGCCTGTTGATTGATTGGCATGCGATCATTCTCTAACTGCTCCTTGACTTGCTTCTCAGCAAAGGTCAATAATTGATTTGTGAACAATTCAGCACTTTCGCCGTCCAATCGTAATTGTAACGTGATACCTTCCATTTTCTACATCCTCTCAACTATGCGGGCAAGCATTTTTGTGATATAATGGTTTAAATTGTTTAATTAAGTACCTGATTCCCGTCAGGTGCTTTTTTGTTTTAATTACATTGTTACCGTTTTGGTGACTTTCTTGGTAAAAAAATATCTTGCAAAGGTTTATCAAAAAAGCTACGCAAGAAAAACATTTCATCTTGAGTAAAAGCGCTCTGCCCCTTCTCTTTCTGACGATATGCAGTTTCTGAAATACCAAGTTTTTGGGCTAATTCTTTCTGAGTAATGCCTTTTTCTTTTCTTAGTTGGTACAGATAAATTTGCACATTCCTACCTCCTTATCTAAATTCGTCTAATCTTACTTTCCAGCGCCCTGAGTTCAATCTCATGGCTGACTTGTTTCAATAGCTTCTCACATGCTATTTTAGCTTCTCTGTACGTTGTGTTCTCTCTGATGAAGTAATCAGCAAGTTCTATGATTTTATCTTCCAATTCTAACTACCTTTCAAATGTGGTATAATCAAAATAAAAATGATTGGAGAAAAAATATGTCATTTGATCTTTCTAAATTAAGCCTAGGCAGTCGCTTCGCAGGCAATTCAAAAGCATTTCAATGCCCTGTATGTTCAGGTTTCTCTTCCCATTTATGGACTTATAATCCTATTGATATCAATAGAGATTACAAAGAATCTATCAAATTTATTATAATTGCACAATGTCAGGCTTGTAATCAATTTTCTATTTGGATAACAAATGAAATCCAAATAACGTATGGCTCCAGGATAGTATTAAACACAAGCGATGCAACGTCGACATTAATTTTCCCAAATGTTGCCGAAGGAGTACCTAAACCTAATAATGATATGCCTGACGATGTGAAAGAAATCTATATTGAAGCTGGAGAAGTTCTAAATATATCGCCTAGAGCTTCTGCAGCTCTATCCCGTCTAGCTATTGAAAAGCTTGTTACTCATTTAAACGCACAAGGTAAAGATTTAAATACCCAAATTGGAAGTCTTGTCTCTAAAGGAATGCCAATAGAAATCCAACAAATGCTAGACAGTGTTAGAGTAATAGGGAATAATGCTGTACATCCAGGTCAAATAGACATAAAAGATAACAAAGAGTTAGCTTTATCATTGTTAAGTTTTATCAACTTGATTGTAGATAATCGAATCACACAACCTAAAAAAATTCTAGACATATATAACCTATTACCTGATTCCTACCGAAATTCTATCGAAAGAAGAGATAATTAATCTTTCTCAAAGATTAATACATTTTCTTTGTCCCAATACTGAGTTACAACTCTAATCGGATCATCTTCTGTTCCTTTCCCCCGTTTAAATGTAACTTTTATTAGTTCAACAATTTCAACACTTTCCATTTTTCTACTCCTTATCTTTTTTATCACATCGGTACTTCACTATCCGACGGATAGTGAAAGATACAATCACAAATCCTGCTAGGATTATCAAGCCAATATTTTCATCCATTGCTTTTCACGGCAAATGATGATACACTATCAAGTAGAGGTTGGGGCGTCGCCCCTTTCTCTACTTTTTGTTTTGAAGCTTACGTTTGTGTTCTAAAATTTGTTTGTGCCACAAGCGTGCTTCTCTAACTAAGCCTAGTACCAAGATGACGGTTGCAGTGTCTTTGTTTGCTAGGCTTTTTATGATGTGTTCCATCATTTGCCTTACCTCCTTTCCCTTAAGCTTGAATATAGTATATCACCATTTCGGTGACTTGTCAACAGTTTTTTAATTAAAAAATAAAAAAAGTTGCGTTTTCGGTGACTTTTTTATATAATCTACTTATAACAACTATAGAAATTGAGGGGAATAAAATGGATTTAAAAAAATATATCGGAACACAAATTAAGACGTTTCGTAAATCGGCTGGATTTACCCAAGATGAACTTGCAAAAAGATTGAATACTACTAAACAAACTATTAGTAGATATGAAAAAGGGGATAGGAAAGCCAACCAAGATATGCTCTTTGAACTTTGCGATATTTTTGGTGTTTCAATAGACGATTTTTTCCCTTCTCAAAATGAATCTACTCAGCTCCCTACCTCTTCCCAAATCCAATCCATCTACGACCAACTAGAACCACCTAGACAGGGCAAAGTCCTGACCTATGCCGAGAGTCAACTGAATGAACAAAAAAACGAAGAAAATACGAAGAAAAACGAAGTATCGGAGAAAGTTGTTCAACTCTATGGTTACGACTACTACGACCACGCTGCTTCTGCTGGTACTGGACAGTATTTGAACGATGTACGAGTGGAACGGATTGAGTTACCAGTAGATGTAGATGCTGACTTTGTTATTCCAATAAAAGGGGACTCTATGGAACCTGACTATCACGATGGCGACCTGGTATTTATCCAGACAAGCGTTGACTTGAATGACGGAGTAATCGGAGTGTTTAACTACAATGGGGAAGCATATATCAAGCAACTAGTCATTGATACAGAACAAGCCTACCTACATAGCTTGAACCCTGATTACAAAGATATGCCAATCACACCAGAAACAGACTTCCGAATCATTGGAGAAGTCGTAGATTTGTATAGAGAGAAGTAAAAAGTAATATAAGAAAGGAAAAATGTATCATGGGGAGTAACAGAACTAACAAAGAAATAGCTATCTATACTGCAACGATAATACAAGAACTGGAGGATTATCTTCACCACCTTCAGAGAATGAACGACGAAGAGAATAAACGATCTGATAAAATAGCGCAATGGATAGAGAATTGGGTAAAATACCTAAAGCTTGAGAAAGTTTTTAACTCGCGAAGTATTCCAGCTTTAAAAAGAGGAAGTATCGTTTATGCTGATTTTGGTTTCAATGTTGGCAGAGAATATGGGGGGCTTCATTATGCAATAGTTCTGAATAAAACAGATGCACGTTCAAACCATCTTCTTCATGTATTGCCTTTAACCTCTGTAAAAGAAACAACTGATATGTCTAATTTAAAATATTTTCAATTTCCGATTGGTGACGAAGTGTTTCAGTTGTTAAAAAATGAGGCTACTCAAAAAGTTATAGAATTAACTAAAATGTATGATCGTTTTTCAAAAAAAGATGATGAATTGCATGAAAGAGCTTTAATGGTTGGATCGTTAATCGAAGATAATAAAAAAGCTTTTGAAGTAATTAAAAACTTACCAGTTTCTGATAGAGATGATTCTTTTCTCGAACAAATACGAACTATCGATAAAAATATAGACTTTACAAATGCTGAAGCAGATAAAATAAATCACGAATTGAAAGATAATGCAGCTTTGCTTTCAGAACTTGATGAGAAAATAGAGTATGCTAATAAATTTATTCTAAAAATAAAAAATATGAACAAAGATAGCATTGTTTTATTGAATCAGGTTACAACAATTAGTAAAATGAGACTCTATGATCCCAAAAATAATAAATCAATTTTGAATGGTATTGTACTGTCTAATAATACTATGAACAAAATAGATGAGGCGCTGAAAAATATTTTTTAAAATTCGAGTATTTTTATTGACTTTTCTTAAAATTAGGGTTAGAATAAAATCATAGGGTCGCTTGACGACAAAATATATGATACTGTCCCAAGAGGACAATTCTAGCCCTGCTCTTATGAGTTGGGCTTTTAATTTTTATCTAGCAACTGTTTCCGTTTTGGAAATAGTTGGCATGTAAAAAACGGAAATAAAGGAGAATACCAATGAAAAAACTACTAACAACATCAGCTATCTTGCTTAGTGCTACAGTTCTAGTAGCCTGCTCTAACAATCAATCGGCTACCAAAGATAGCTCGGAGCAACCAAAAACGGAGCAAAAGAATACTACTTCAACAAACACAAAAGCCAAAGTAGATAACAGTAAATATGATGATTTAATCTCTGAAATTAAATCAAAATTAGACCCTGAATCAACTGGCGCAATAAGCGTAAAAATCCAAAACAACGTAATCGATTCAGATTCATCCGAACCGCATGATACAATCATGATTTTGCTAACTGGAACGGCTAAGGATAGCGCAAAAGAATCTCTAGATGCAGTTAATTCTAATTCTGCTACTACTGACCAAAACAATGCAATCACTTTGATTCGTATGGCTATTTCTGAATTTGCTAAAAAGTTACCAGACGACAATACTACTCTTTCCCTTGGTTATGAAAAATCTGCTGACCAATATGATCTAATCGCAAAATCTTCAAAACAAAAAGATATTATCCCTGTTGGTGAAATCATCGTACAATAAAAAAATCCCCACACTCGCCATCGCCAAACTTTGAGTGTGAGGATTCAACTTTCCATCTAGCAAGCAATGGAAAGGACGATAAAAAAATACACCTATAGTTTATCATAAGTTCTACACCTTTTCAACTATGCGGGCAAGCAATCGAAAAGAAAGGACTTTTTTATGATAAAAAAATATATTACAAAAAAAGGAGAGACTAGATATCTCTTTCAAACATACCTGGGCATAGACCCTGCTACTGGAAAAGAAAAGCGTACAACAAGACGTGGTTTTAAAACCATAAAAGAGGCAAAGGCTGCCGAACGCGACCTTCTCTTAGATGTTGAAGAGAATGGTTTTTCAAATAATGAAGATTTCCAGAACCCTACTTTCGCTGAAGTAGCTGAGTTATGGCTTGATAGCTATAAAAACACTGTGAAACCAACAACCTATCAGAACGTTAAGAAAAAACTTGATGTTATGATTGACTTGTATTTTACAGATATGAAAATCCAGCAGATCAGTGTAGCTTATTGTCAAAAGGTTGCTATCAAGTTAAGTAATCGCTATATCCTCTATGCCAATTACTACTCTGTCATCAGCCGTATTTTCAAGTATGCTACTTCTATTGACATCATTAAGTCAAATCCCTTAGACAAGATTATTAAGCCTAAAAATAGACCCTTAAAGGCCAAAGAGAACCACTATACAAAGCATGAACTAACTGAGTTTCTTAAAGTTTGCAAAGAAGATTGTAAGCCTGTAGAGTATACCTTTTATCACTTACTAGCTTTTACAGGTTTGAGATGTGGTGAGGCGCTTGGACTCATCTGGTCAGATGTTGATTTTGAAAATAAACGATTAAGCATTTCTCGGACAGCTGTCATTGTTAATAAAAAACAAACTGTTCAGGACCCTAAAACCAAAATGAGTAAGAGGGTTATCACTTTAGATGATGAAACTCTAAATGTATTGAAAATCTGGAAACGTCAGCAAATAAAAGAATATTTTCAGGCTAGTGTTCCTTATAAGCATGATTCGAATTATCTATTCACGAATAGTTTCGGAGGATGGATTTCTCCTTCAGCTGTGAAAGAGAGACTTAGAAGGTTCTTTTGTGAGCACAATGATATCAAGAAAATTACTCCTCACGGGTTCAGACACACACATGCTTCTCTTCTCTTTGAAGCTGGTGTTACAGCAAAAATCATTTCAGATAGATTAGGTCACAACAATGTCCAAACTACTCTTGATATGTATACCCACATCAATGACAATCAACGTGTTGAAGTCGTGGATCAGCTCATGACTTTTATCCGTTCAAGCTAAAAGTAAAGTCGTATTCAATCTCGTATTCACTTTTAGAAATACACTATAAAACCAATGATTTCAAGGGTACAGGAAACTGTGAGCAGTTTATACCATAAATCCGCTTTCAACGATAAAGAAAAGGTAAGAAAAATGAAACATTTAGAAATTGAATTGAAAACACTCTTGAAAAAAGATGAATATGATCGTCTAAAAGAGCAGTTCACAGGTGTTATCCCTGTTCTTCAAAAAAATTACTACATAGACACGCCTAATTTTGAACTACGAGAAAAGAAAGTCGCTATGCGCATTCGAACCTTTGAAGACTGGGCAGAATTGACACTCAAAGTCCCACAAAGTGTTGGAAACATGGAATACAACCAAAAATTGCAACTAAAAGATGCTGAAGATTATCTGAGCAAGGAAGAGCTTCCTCAGGGACTGGTGCTCGAAGAATTGGCTAAACATGGTATCCAAAGTAAAAAATGGCAGATTCTTGGTTGTCTAACGACACTTCGCTATGAAATGCAAACAGCTATTGGTCTCATGGCGCTGGATGAAAGTCAGTACTTTGATATTACAGATTACGAATTAGAGCTTGAAGTTGAGAATCACGAGCAAGGGAAACAAGATTTCCAGCAATTTTTAGAGGAAAATCAGCTTACTTATCAAAAAGCTCCTTCAAAATTGGTTCGATTTGTCAAAAGCATGAAAAATAGCTGAAATAATCTCTATTTTTTGGTAAAATAGAAAAGATAAAATACAAAATCCCAGTTCGTATAGGCTAGGCAGATATGACTAGGATTTAAAAAGTTTACAGAGGACGGTCTATAATGTCAGATAGAAAAAACATGAAACTTTTCGCACTCAACTCTAACCAAGAGATTGCACAGAAAATTGCTCAAGCTGTTGGTGTCCCACTTGGAAAACTATCATCACGTCAATTTTCAGATGGAGAAATCCAAGTAAATATCGAAGAAAGTGTCCGTGGTTATGATGTTTACATCATCCAATCAACAAGTTTCCCTGTTAACAACCACCTAATGGAATTGCTTATCATGGTTGATGCTTGTGTTCGTGCAAGTGCGCACAGTATCAACGTTGTCCTTCCATATTTTGGCTATGCACGTCAAGACCGCATCGCTTCACCTCGTGAGCCACTTACAGCGAAACTAGTTGCCAATATGCTAGTTAAGGCTGGTGTCGATCGTATCCTTACGCTTGATTTGCATGCCGTTCAGGTTCAAGGCTTCTTTGACATCCCTGTCGATAACCTTTTCACAGTTCCCCTATTTGCAAAACATTATTGCGATAAGGGCCTACTCGGTTCAGATGTTGTTGTCGTCAGCCCTAAAAATTCAGGTGTAAAGCGTGCTCGTAGCTTGGCTGAATATCTTGATGCTCCTATCGCCATTATTGACTACCCTCAAGACGATGCTACTCGCAACGAAGGTTATATTATCGGTGATGTTGAAGGTAAAAAAGCTATCTTGATTGACGATATTTTAAATACAGGACGTACCTTCTCTGAAGCTGCTAAAATCGTTGAACGTGAAGGAGCTACAGAAATTTATGCTGTTTCTAGCCATGGTCTCTTCGTCGAAGGAGCTGCTGAACTTCTTGACGACACTAATATTAAGGAAATTCTTGTGACTGATTCAGTAGCAACAAAAGAAAAAACTCCTAAAAACGTATGCTACATCACTGCTAGTGAGTTAATTGGTGATGCCATCGTCCGTATCCACGAAAGAAAACCAGTCAGCCCACTCTTTGCCTACAACAAAAAGAAATAAGGTGATTCTTTGATTTATTTGGACAATGCTGCAACGACTCCCATGTCAGCAGTTGCTATTTCAGCTATGACCGAGATTATGCAAGAAATCTATGGAAATCCTTCTAGTATTCATGGGCATGGTCGTCAAGCTGGCAAACTCTTGCGAGAAGCCCGTCAGGAGCTAGCTCAGTTACTGGGGACAAAACCTCAACATATCTTTTTCACTTCTGGTGGGACAGAAGGCAACAATACTGCCATCATTGGCTACTGCCTTCGTCATCAAGAACAAGGAAAACATATCATCACAACTGCTATTGAGCACCATGCTGTCCTTGAAACCATTGATTACTTGGTTCAACACTTTGGTTTTGAAGTAACCATTATCCAGCCAGAAAATCAAGAAATCACAGCCCAACAAATTCAAGAGACCTTACGTGACGATACGATTTTGGTTTCTACCATGTTTGCCAATAATGAGACTGGAAACCTACTGCCCATTGCTGAAATTGGCCAAATACTTAAGCAACACCCTGCTGCCTATCATGTCGATGCAGTTCAGGCTATTGGAAAAATCCCTATTCATCCAGAAGAATTGGGCATTGATTTTCTCACTGCTTCTGCCCACAAGTTCCATGGTCCTAAGGGAATCGGTTTTCTCTACGCATCTAGCATGGACTTTGATTCCTATATCCATGGCGGAGACCAAGAACAGAAAAAACGTGCAGGGACTGAAAATCTAACTGCCATCGTAGGCATGGTTGCAGCTCTAAAAGAAAACCTAGAAAAGCAAGAAGAACATTTTCAACATGTACAAAATCTAGGAACCGCCTTTCTTTCAGAGCTAGAGGGCATTCAATATTACTTGAATAGGGGACAACATCATCTCCCTTATGTTCTCAATATTGGATTTCCTAGTCAGAAAAATGACCTCTTACTCCTTCGTCTAGATTTAGCTGGAATTTCAATCTCTACTGGCTCAGCCTGTACTGCAGGCATTGTTCAATCGAGCCATGTTCTTGAAGCTATGTACGGAGCAAATTCAGAACGCTTGAAGGAATCCGTTCGTATCAGTCTCTCGCCACAAAATACTATTGAAGAACTACAAACCCTTGCAAAAACCTTAAAAGAAATTATCGGAGGTTAGCCATATGGCATTTGAAAAAACCATTCAGTTAAAAAATTGTCGATACGACTACACTCTCAGCCCTTCTGTTAAGAAATTCACCCTCAAGGACAACACCTTTTTTGAAACAAAAGTTGGGAACTATGAACTGACTCGCCTTTTGGAAAAAGTTCCGAACAGCGGTGAGGGATTCCAACTCAAAATCATCATTAACAAGGAACTTACAGGAGCTAAAATCAATATCACTGACAAGTTTGGTCTTCGTTTAGTTGATATTTTCAAATCAGAAGACCACCACATTCATCAAGAAAAATTCTACTTCCTCATGGATAGCTTGGTAGAGCGTGGTGTCTTTACAAAATCGGAAAGATAGAGCCAAAATGTTTGAACTGACCTATAAGGACAGCTATCATGTAGAGCGGACTCTCAAGTATGAGGATTATGAGGCTCTCATGCTTGCTCTGTCAGGATGTGTGACTCTGCCAGATACACTTTATGTAACTTCTTTGACCTTTAAAGGGCGGGAAGTTTACCAAGGACTGGTCGGAGACCTCTACCGTTTTCTATCACATGCAGATTTTTTACATCAAAACTAAGATTTTTCTTAGTTTTTTCTTGTTTTTGTTGATTTTTTCACAATGTTTCTATAAAATAGAAGAATAGAAAGGTTGTGATTTTGTGAAAGATAAACAGTCTGCTATTCCAAAAGCTACAGCGAAAAGACTCTCTCTTTACTATCGAATTTTTAAGAGATTTCATGCAGAAAAGATTGAACGTGCCAACTCTAAGCAAATTGCAGAGGCTATCGGTATTGATTCCGCGACCGTACGTCGTGATTTTTCCTATTTTGGTGAACTAGGTCGGCGTGGATTTGGCTACGATGTCAAAAAACTGATGACATTTTTTGCCGATTTACTCAATGATAACTCGATCACCAATGTCATGCTGGTAGGTATTGGCAATATGGGCCATGCCCTTCTCCACTACCGCTTCCATGAGCGCAACAAGATGAAGATTATCATGGCCTTTGACCTAGATGACCATCCTGAAGTCGGTACCCAAACTCCTGATGGGATTCCTATTTACGGAATTTCTCAAATTAAGGATAAAATCAAGGATGCTGATGTGAAGACTGCTATCCTGACAGTTCCCAGCGTCAAGTCACAAGAGGTTGCCAATCTCTTGGTAGATGCTGGCGTGAAAGGAATTCTCAGTTTTTCACCAGTCCATCTGCATTTACCAAAAGACGTGGTCGTTCAGTATGTCGATTTGACAAGTGAACTCCAAACCCTCCTCTACTTCATGCGAAAAGAGGATTAGAAAGCGAAAATCATTTTATGAAAAAACCAGTTATTGGGATTACAGGAAACGAAAAAACTCATCCAGATGATGATATCATGATGAGCTACGCAGCAAAAGGCTTTGTTGAAGGCGTTAAAGACGCTGGAGGGATTCCCATCATCCTACCAATTGGTGATCAAGAAATGGCCTGCCACTATATCAGTATGATTGACAAGCTCATCTTGACAGGTGGGCAAAATGTTGATCCAAAATTCTATGGTGAACCAAAAACCATCGATAGCGATGACTATCACCTTCAAAGGGATATCTTTGAACTGGCCCTCATCAAGGAAGCTATTAAACAGAAAAAGCCAATTTTTTCTGTCTGCCGTGGAACTCAACTATTTAACGTTGCCATGGGTGGAACTTTGTATCAAGATATCGAAGACCACTGGCAGAATTGTTCTGCCGAGTACACAACCCAGCGCTTGGTAACAGAACCTGATACTGTTCTTCGAGAAATCTATGGAGAAATCTCCCATATCAACTCCTTCCACCACCAGAGCATCAAGGATTTAGCACCAAATTTAAAAGTTGTGGCTCATGATCCTAAAGATGGCATCATTGAGGCTGTCATGAGTACAGATGATGTCGCCTTTCTCGGTGTCCAGTGGCATCCAGAATTTCTATTTGAAAATCGTCCCAAAGATAAAAACCTCTTTGACTATGTCGTTAATGAACTTTAGATTAAATCTGTCTTTTCACGGTAACTAAAGTAACTGGAATGAGAGACAATCAAATGGTCCAAGAGGACAATTCCCATCAGATCGCAGGCTTCCTTGACAAGCTTAGTGACATGATCATCATTTCGGCTAGGGGCTACCGCTCCCGAAGGATGATTGTGAACCAAGATGAGAGAGGTCGCCATATGCTTGATGGCATAGTGAAGAATCTCCCGAGGTTCAGCAATACTACGAGTGGCAGAACCGATAAAAATGGTCTGTTGATGGATGATTTGATTTTGAGTATTGAGATAGAGCGCCACCAGGTGCTCTTGTTTTTTATGGCCCAATTCCTGCTGCATCTTCTTGGCCAACTTTTGGCTGCTGAGAATACTTTCCATCTCAAGAGTTTCGTTTTTGTGAATACGATGGCCCAGTTCAATCATGGCTTGTAATTCTATGGCCTTAACACGGCCGATACCAGATAGACTCTGCAATTCCTGCAGGGTCATTTTTTTCAAATCCGTTAGGCTTGAAATATTGTTCAAGACTTTCTGGGCAATTTCAAAAACACTGGCCTGACGTGTTCCTGTTCTAAGTAAAATAGCTAGCAACTCTTGGTTACCGAGCGCTTCCACTCCTTCTTGGGCAAGTCTTTCTCTTGGCAATAGTGAATCTTCTTGGAATGAAATACTGTACATAAAAATCCTCCTCACTTTATTATTCGTGAGAAGGATGAAAAATTAGATTTTTTTCTCAATGGGGGCTACACTAGCTAAAAGTTTTTTCAAACCTACTTCTGGGAAATTGATTTTCAATTCCTGCGTAGCACCGCTACCTGAAACTTCCAGAACAGTTCCTTCGCCCCATTTCTTATGGAGAGCAATGTCACCAATGGACCAATTTGTCTCGCTAGAGGCTGATTTTGCGCCAGCTGAAAATTGACCAAATGGAAGACCGCTTGACTGGATAGTTTTTGGAGCCGCACCGCGTTTACGGTCTTGAAGGGCCTGGGCAAGACTCATACCTTGACCGAAGGCAACCCCACCACTGCTATAAGATGCCTTAAAGCTTGTATTGGCTGGACGGGCCAATCCTTGATACTCAAGCAAGTCTGAACTAATTTCGTTAATAAAACGAGTCGGACGGTTGTAGTTGGTACGACCGAAAAGTAGGCGCGAGTTGGCATTAGTCAGATAGAGAATTTTCTCTGCACGTGTGATACCTACATAGGCAAGACGACGCTCTTCTTCTAATTCATCTTGATCTTCAGCTGCACGGCTAAGCGGAAAGACATTTTCTTCCATCCCAATCAAAAAGACAACTGGAAACTCGAGACCTTTGGCAGCATGCAGGGTCATCAAGGTCACTTCGGATGTCTCCTGACTACCTGAATCTGTGTCCGCAATCAAGGCCAAGTCATTTAAGAAACGACTCAGTTTGTCCAAACCAGTTTCCTCTTCTAGCCCATCAGAGGTGTCATCAAAGTTTTTCGTAACAGAAAGGAACTCTTCGATGTTTTCTACCCGAGCCTTGCTTTCTAAGGTCGCTTGAGCATTAAGAATATCGACGTAACCTGTTTTTTCTAGAACCGCCTCAACCAACTCAGTAATACTTAATTGGTCCAACTGCTCCCGCAAATCCAGAACCATATTGGCAAAATCCCAGATAGATTGGGCCACCTTCCCCTTGATACCAGACAACATGATATTTGCTGAAGCATCTAGCATGGACATGTCTTGCATATTCGCAAAATCACGGATTTTCTCAACAGTACCTGGGCCAATTCCACGCTTCGGTTCGTTGATAATGCGCTCAAAACTAATATTGTCACTCAAATTAGCAATAAGGTTGAGGTAAGCGATAATGTCGCGGATTTCCTTACGGCTGTAGAACTTAGTTCCACCAACCATTGTATAAGGAATGTTTGACTTGAGCAGGGCTTCTTCAATAGTACGGGACTGGGCATTAGTACGATAGAGAACTGCAAAATCCTTGTGAAGGAAGTTTTGACTCCGACCAAGTTCATCGATAGTTCTGGCTATAAATACAGCCTCATCTAGCTCATCATTGGCACGATAGTAAACGATTTGTTCCCCATCAGCATTTTGAGTCCAGAGATTCTTGGGACGGCGATTTTTATTGTTTTTGATAACCTCATTAGCCGCTTGGAGAATGGTTTTAGTTGAGCGGTAATTCTCCTCCAACAAAACAACCTTGGCTTGGGGATAATCCTTTTCGAAGTCCAAGATATTCTGCATATCAGCACCACGCCAACCGTAGATAGACTGGTCCGCATCCCCAACCACACAGATGTTTTTAAAGCGCGAAGCCAAGAGTTTGACCAATTGGTACTGGGCATGGTTGGTATCTTGGTACTCATCAACATGGATGTACTGAAATTTCTGCTGGTAGTAAGTCAAAACATCAGGATTTTGATCAAAGAGACGCAAGGTCAGCATAATCAAATCATCAAAGTCAACCGACTCAGACTGACGAAGCTCTTTTTGATAAGCCGTGTAACACTGGGCCACGATTTGCGTATACATATCACCAGCTTGGGCAGCATAGGCAACATCATCAATCAAATCATTCTTAGCATTGGAAATAGTTCCCAAGATGCTCCGCTCATTCCATTTTTTGGGATCTAAATTCAACTGTTTGAGAATGCGTTTCATGAGCGTTCGCTGTTCACCAGGATCCACAATAGTAAAATTACGGTTATAGCCAATATGGTCTGCATCCCGACGCAAAATACGAACACACATGGAGTGGAAGGTCGCAATCAGACAGTCCTGAGTGGCTGGATTGAGACTATAAGCACGCTCTTTCATCTCACGCGCAGCCTTATTAGTAAAGGTAATGGCCAAGATGTTCCACGGATTGACCAGCTTTTCATCAATCAGATAAGCAATGCGGTGGGTCAAAACTCGGGTCTTTCCAGAACCAGCCCCCGCCATGATCAACAAGGGACCTTCTGTCGTTTGCACCGCCTCAGCCTGACGGTCATTCATTCCATTTAATAATGCGTTCATCTTCTCTTCCTTACTCTTGAAGTCAATATTTCTATTATATCAGAATTCAGGGAAAATATCTTTACCTAGACTGGTTACGTGTAGAAGGCAACTCCTTATATCTAGATAAAAAAATGAGCTTAGATTACAATTTCCAAACTCATTTATTACTCAATGAAAATCGAAGTGCAAACTAGGAAGCTAGCCGCAGGTTGCTCAAAGCACTGCTTTGAGGTTGTAGATAAGACTGACGAAGTCAGTCACATATATAATCCAAGGTGAAGCTGACGTGGTTTGAAGAGATTTTCGAAGAGTATAAAGTCAATTACAATATACTAGAACAAACCTAGAACAGTTCCATCGCTTTCAACATCCATGTTGAGAGCAGCTGGTCGTTTTGGTAGGCCTGGCATGGTCATGACATCACCAGTTAAGGCAACGATAAAGCCTGCACCTAATTTTGGCACCAATTCACGAATGGTAATTTCAAAGTTTTCAGGTGCTCCAAGGGCATTTGGATTGTCTGAGAAGCTATACTGGGTCTTAGCCATACAAATCGGCAATTTGTCCCAACCGTTTTGAACGATTTGAGCGATTTGTGTTTGAGCTTTCTTCTCAAAGTTCACTTTGCTACCACGGTAGATTTCAGTAACAATCTTTTCAATCTTTTCTTGAACAGAAAGGTCATTGTCATACAAACGTTTATAGTTGGCTGGGTTTTCAGCGATAGTCTTGACAACCGTTTCAGCAAGTGCTACACCACCTTCGGCACCATCAGCCCAGACACTTGCTAGTTCAACTGGCACATCAATAGAAGCACAGAGTTCTTTCAAGGCTGCGATTTCAGCTTCTGTATCAGAAACAAATTCGTTGATAGCTACTACTGCTACAATACCGAACTTACGGATATTTTCAACGTGGCGTTTCAAGTTGGCAAAACCTGCTCGAACCGCCTCCACATTTTCCTCTGTCAGAGCATCTTTAGCCACGCCACCATTCATCTTAAGGGCACGAAGGGTTGCAACAATAACTACTGCATCTGGAGATGTTGGCAAGTTTGGTGTCTTAATATCAAGGAATTTCTCAGCACCAAGGTCTGCACCAAAACCAGCTTCAGTAACCGTGTAATCAGCTAAGTGAAGAGCTGTTGTCGTTGCCAAAACAGAGTTACATCCGTGAGCGATATTGGCAAATGGACCACCGTGTACAAAGGCAGGTGTTCCGTAAATTGTCTGAACCAGATTCGGCTTAATAGCATCCTTCAAAATCAATGCCAAAGCACCTTCAACCTGTAAATCGCCAACAGAAACAGGTGTTCGGTCATAGCGATAACCGATAACAATATTAGCCAAACGGCGTTTCAAGTCCTCGATATCCGTTGCCAAACAAAGAATTGCCATGATCTCTGAAGCAACTGTAATGTCAAAGCCATCCTCACGTGGAATACCATTTAGAGGACCACCAAGTCCAACGGTCACATGACGAAGAGCTCGGTCGTTTAAGTCCACAACACGTTTCCAGAGGATACGACGTTGGTCAATTCCAAGCTCATTCCCTTGGTGCAAGTGATTGTCAATCAAGGCAGAAAGCGCATTGTTGGCAGTTGTAATAGCATGCATGTCCCCAGTAAAGTGGAGGTTGATGTCTTCCATTGGCAGAACTTGAGCGTAACCACCGCCTGCAGCACCACCCTTAATCCCCATTACTGGACCAAGGGATGGTTCGCGGATGGCAATCATAGTTTTCTTGCCAATCTTGTTCAAAGCATCAGCAAGACCAATGGTAATAGTTGATTTTCCTTCACCTGCTGGTGTTGGGTTGATGGCAGTAACCAAGATCAATTTCCCAACTGGATTGCTCTCAACTGCACGGATTTTATCAAAGCTGAGCTTAGCCTTATACTTTCCGTACAACTCCAAATCGTCGTAAGAAATACCAAGTTTCTCTACAACATCAACGATTGGCTTCAACTCAATACTTTGTGCGATTTCAATATCTGTTTTCATTCAAAACTCCTCTAACCTCTTATATGATAATTCATTATAACACAAAACAAGATTTTTAACATCCTTAAACTCTCTAAACGTTCGTAAATATCTCTATTTTTAAGAATTTTAGAGCCCTTTCTTAAATTTTATATGGCTTTATAGTTTGAAACTATAGTAAATCTTCGTTTTTACCAAAAATTTATCACTTTTATTTTACTTACCGTTTATTTTTGTGTACAATAGTGCTATGAAAATTTTAGTTACATCGGGCGGTACCAGTGAGGCTATCGATAGCGTCCGCTCTATCACTAACCATTCTACAGGTCGCTTGGGGAAAATCATCACTGAAACCCTGCTTGCTGCAGGACATGAAGTTTGTTTGATAACGACAAAACGAGCTGTGAAGCCAGTAGCCCATCCTAATCTAAGTATTCGAGAAATTAACAATACCAAGGATCTTCTTCTTGAAATGAAAGAACGTATTCAGGATTATCAGGTCTTGATTCACTCAATGGCCGTATCTGATTACACTCCTGTTTATATGGCAGGACTTGAGGAAGTTCAGGCTAGCTCCAATCTAGAAGAATTTTTAAGCAGGCAGAATCATCAAGCTAAGATTTCTTCAACTGATGAGGTTCAGGTTTTATTCCTGAAAAAAACACCCAAAATCATCTCTCTAGTCAAGAAATGGAAACCTGCTATTCATCTGATTGGTTTCAAACTGCTGGTTGATGTCTCTGAGGATTATCTCATCGAGATTGCCAGAAAAAGTCTTATCAAGAACCAAGCTGACTTAATCATTGCGAATGACCTGACTCAAATCTCACCAAACCAGCATCGTGCAATCTTTGTTGAAAAAGATCAGCTTCAAACAGTCCAGACTAAAGAAGAAATTGCAGAACTCCTCCTTGAAAAAATTCAAGCCTATCATTCATAGAAAGGAAAGCTATGGCAAACATTCTCTTGGCTGTAACGGGCTCAATCGCCTCTTACAAGTCGGCAGATTTAGTCAGTTCTCTAAAAAAACAAGGTCATCAAGTCACTGTCTTAATGACCCAGGCTGCTACAGAGTTTATCCAACCTTTGACACTACAGGTACTCTCACGGAATTCCGTCCACTTGGATGCCATGAAGGAACCCTATCCTGATCAAGTCAATCATATCGAACTTGGAAAAAAAGCAGATTTATTCATCGTAGCCCCTGCAACTGCTAACACTATTGCAAAACTAGCCCTTGGCTTTGCGGACAATATGGTGACCTGTACAGCTCTAGCCCTGCCAAGTCATATTCCCAAACTAATAGCTCCTGCTATGAATACAAAAATGTATGACCATCCAGCAACTCAGGCTAATCTAAAAACATTAGAAGCCTACGGGTATCAGCTGATTGCTCCTAAGGAATCCCTACTAGCTTGTGGAGACCACGGACGAGGAGCCTTAGCTGACCTCACAATTATTTTAGAAAGAATAAAGGAAACTCTCGATGAAAAAACGCTCTAATATTGCACCTATTGCTATCTTTTTTGCAACCATGCTCGTGATACACTTTCTGAGCTCGCTTGTCTTTAACCTTTTTCCATTTCCAATCAAACCGACCATTGTTCATATTCCTGTCATTATTGCCAGCATTATTTACGGTCCACGCGTTGGGGTTACACTTGGATTTTTGATGGGGCTACTTAGTTTGACGGTTAATACAATTACGATTCTGCCGACAAGCTACCTCTTCTCACCTTTTGTACCAAACGGAAACATCTACTCAGCTATCATAGCTATCGTCCCACGTATTTTGATTGGTTTAACTCCGTATCTAGTCTATAAACTGATGAAAAATAAAACTGGTTTGATTCTAGCTGGTGCCCTTGGTTCACTTACCAACACAGTCTTTGTCCTTGGTGGAATCTTCTTCCTATTTGGAAATGTTTTTGATGGAAATATCAAACTACTTCTGGCAACTGTTATCTCAACAAATTCTATTGCCGAATTAGTCATTTCCGCAGTTCTAACCCTAGCCATTGTTCCAAGACTACAGACTTTGAAAAAATAAAAACATCTCCACTTTCAAGCTTGAAGGTGGAGATTTTGCTCTATACAGTTTCTTTTTAGTGAAATCTTTACTAACTTTTAACTAAAAAACGACCTATAAACTCAAGTAAATCCTTGCTTTATTGTCTTGTTTATTGTACTATACTAGTGTATATACAGAAAAAAGGAGATTCTTATGAACACACGGAAAAAGACACAATTTATGACAATGACTGCTCTTTTAACGGCTATTGCGATTTTGATTCCAATTGTTATGCCTTTTAAGATTGTCATTCCGCCTGCTTCTTACACTTTGGGAAGCCACATCGCTATTTTTATCGCTATGTTCTTGTCGCCCTTGATGGCTGTTTTTGTCATCCTAGCCTCTAGTTTTGGATTTTTGATGGCTGGCTATCCCATGGTTATCGTATTTCGAGCTTTTTCTCATATCTTTTTTGGGACTTTGGGGGCTCTTTACCTACAAAAATTCCCCGATACCCTAGATAAACCAAAATCTTCTTGGATTTTTAACTTTGTTTTAGCACTTATCCATGCCCTTGCTGAAGTATTAGCTTGTGTCGTTTTTTATGCAACTTCCGGTACCAATGTAGAAAATATGTTTTATGTTCTATTTGTGCTAGTTGGATTTGGCACAATTATCCATAGTATGGTAGACTATACATTAGCACTAGCTGTCTATAAAGTGCTTCGAAAACGCCGTTAAAAGGAAGAACTATGACAAAAGATCGCAAACAAGCCCTACTTCAACTCTTGAAAGAAGCCCCTAAAGCCCTCAATGGCCAAAGTTTGGCGGAACATTTTCATGTCACACGTCAGGTCATTGTGCAGGACATTGCAATTTTGAGAGCCGATGGCGCTCCTATCCTATCCACTAATCGTGGCTACGTCTATAAGCAAATTGAAACCAATCCTTATGTTCACAAACTTTTCAAAGTGAAACATGAAGTTGAAGAAATCGGTCAAGAACTCCTTGCTATCGTAGATAATGGTGGACGTGTTCAAAACACCTTGATTGACCATCCCGTTTATGGAGAAATTGAAACCTTGCTGAAACTGTCTTGCCGCAGAGATGTACAACATTTTCTAGAACAAGTCGAGCATTCTGATTTTAGACCTTTATCTGAATTGACAGATGGCATCCATTACCACCTAGTCGAGGCCGAAACACAACAAGACCTCCACTATATCGAGGAGGCCTTGGATCAGCTCGGTTATTTAGTAAAAGACTAGAAAATTTTCTTTTCCCAATCGTCTTCTGTACGGCGAGGGTAGAAAAATTCAGATTTGTCAGGAGCTTCCATCATCTCCATCAAGGGTAACATATCATAGGCCAGATCCAAGTTTGGAATCTGGTCTTTTTGCACCCAAGAAACTTCTCCTTCATCTGAAGAGCGAAGGGTACCAGAGAACTCAGTTGTCTTATAACAAACGACAATATAGCGCCCACCTGTATCCAGTGGCCAATTTTTAATGCCGACAAGTTGAGGATTTTGGATAGTCAATCCTGTTTCTTCATAGATTTCACGAATAACAGACTCTGCGAAAGATTCGCAATTTTCTACATGGCCTCCTGGAAAGGCATAACCTGACCAGCGATTGGTTTCAGGAGCGCGATACTGCATCACCACGCGCTGAGTTTCGAGGTCTTCAATCAGACAAATGTTTGTTAAAATCGTTAATTGTGCTCGAGACATAAATTTACTCACTTTCTAATTTATTAAATTTTTAGACTTGGTACCAAAGATTCTAGCTTCTACTTTTTAAAATTATTTAGAATTGAATACCATTCGTTTTTCCTTTATAGGTTTTCCAAGTTCAAGTATTTTTTCTTGACCATCAAAAGTAAAACCCATTTTTTGATAGAAAGCAATGGCTCGCTTATTATCTTTCAATACCCATAAGAAAATTTCAGAAAAATTATCCAGAGCAGTCAAAGCTGCTTTCATTAACTTTTGTGCGATGCCTTTTCCATAATAGTCTTTTAAAACATATAAAGCAATAATTTCACCAGCTTGAATACTCTCATCACGAAAGTTGCCATAACTGATAAAACCAACTACCTTCAGACCATCCATCGCAATCAATGTATTTTCTGGAAACTTTTGACTAAAGAATCGACATCTTTCTAATGTCATTGTCTCCTGAAATTCTGCAGGCAAAAGGTCATCATAAGCCTCTCTCCACGTTTGCCAGTGAACGAAGGATTTACATTCTATCTCTTCAGGAGTTTCCATTGATTTGATAATAACCGTCATTTACTTTCTTCTCCTTAATCCAACAGTCTGACTTCCTTTGCTACTTTTTGTAGAAATTTTTGTCTTGTTGAACTTGTATTTACTTCACGGCCTAACTCTCCTAAGATTGAAACCCTCTTTGTTTTTATGCCACAGTGATTCAATACAGCATTCTTTAATACTGATATTCCATAACTGTCTGGAATGTTAACTGGACCTGAAAATACTTTGTACCACCAAGTTGGTGCCATAGATGTTGCATAGATACTAGCTGTTTTTCCTTTTAGTAACTTTTTAAACTGTTTACCTCTCAAGTAGTTCAAAATAAAGCTTCCTCGATTATTTGCAGAGTATGCAATGCTTGGCGTAAAAACACGATCAATCCACCCCTTCAATAGACTAGGCATACTACTCCACCAAATAGGATAAACAAAAATGAAATGATCTGCCCACTGGATTAGTTCTTGAGAGCGTAGAATAAACGGATCGTCCTCCATCCTTTGTCGATAACCATAACGTAAAACAGGATCAAACTCTTCCTCATTAAGATTAATCACTTCAAGTTCATGTCTCTTTGAGTCTATACTTTCTACAATCGTTTGAAAAATTGCTTGACAGTAGCTTTCTTTATCAGGATGTCCATTGATAACTAAAATATTCATAAAATTCCCCTAATCCAAGGCTTTGACTTCTAACATCATATCACGAATCTGAGATGCTAGTTCAAAGTCAAGCACTTCAACGGCTTCTTGCATTTGTTTTTCGAGTTTCTTAACAAGTTCTTTGCGCTCTTGTTTGTTTAGGCTATTGATATCGACTTCCTTGTCTTCTTCCTTAGCAACTGCCTTGGTCACAGCAATCAGGTCACGGATTTCTTTCTTGATTGTCTGAGGCACAATACCGTGTTCTTCATTATAGGCCATCTGGATTTTCCGACGACGGGCAGTTTCATCGATAGCACGTTGCATAGACTGAGTCACAGTGTCCGCATACATGATGACATGCCCTCCCCAAAAGCCATAACCAGAACAGCGATTGGTTTCAGGAGAGCGATACTGCATGACCACGCACTATGTTTCGAGAGCTTCAATCAGATAAATATTTGTTAAAATCGTTAATTGGGAACGGGACATAGTACTCACTTTCTATATTAAATGACTTTTTCATGGCTAATTTCAGACTTCATAATGAAAGGATTAATTCGTTCGTGGTAATAATTTACTTCATGAAGCAAATATCCTTTTTTAATGACAATTTCTTGTTCCTGAACTTCAAAATCAAGTGTTATTGGAATAGGGATTCGTGTCACAAAGGCAAAAATAACAAACACAAATATCCATATATATAAACTACAAATAGCACTACGAATTCCTTCAAAAAGACGGTATCGTTCCTTGAAACAATAACTAAGAATATGCACAATAGCCAAAATAATTGGTACAAATTGTCCTGTTTTAAATATCATGGGGATGAATTGTATTCCAAATATTCCAAAGAGAAGGTCTAGAATTACCAGATGTCTACAAAAACGAATAAAAAGAGTAATCACTAAAAGGAAAAGCCAACTATCCCAAAGAATGGGAGTAAACGATAAACCAAATATTGATAGGCAAAAATCGATAAGGACAAATCCTAGTAAAATCAGATAGACTATTCTAAATAAAGTTAAGTGTTTCAAGATGGATGACTCCTTTTCTTTTTATGTTTATACTTCAATAATCGATGGACTGTATGTTGTTTCAAATCCATTATTAATATCGAACTAAAATACTTAATGAAAAAGTTTTTAGTCATTATTAATTCCATAATCCTTCATTTTATGATTTTGAATTTTTAAAGTTGTCTTGCTACCAGAACGATAGCTTTTCCCACTTTTTCCGGCGTAATAATAAGAGATTTTATAAAATGCGTCTGCAAGGTCTGCGCTATCTATTCCATTTTCGATAAACTCTGTCAGACCACCTTCACCATTAAAATAATCCTTGTGTCCTTCTTCTAACACAATATCTTTATAGATAACATGACCTTTAATAATTCCTTTTGCCAGAAATTCATCAATAGGGAGATCATATAAACCTTGAAAAGGTTTCCCCTCCTTACGATTCTTATCTATGAGATCATAATATTCTGTAATATTCTCTGCTTTCTCATCGACACTCCAATAAGTATTTACATATTCTAGATTTGGATTCTCAAATTGCTTGAAAAAACTCTCTACTTTTTCTTTATATGAAATTGTTTCTGGTTTATGATTGAGAAGTTCATGTGCCATCCCTGAGAATTCTTGTAACATTGTTTTTGTAGTCCCATCATAAATCAATTCCCCCTCTGTTTTTTTAGGATTACTTTTTGAGGATTTTGGATGATAAATCAAAACATCACTCGCAGTAATACTTCTCCCGTTAATTTCTTCACTATATAAGTATTCAATTTTATAGTCTTGAGAAAGCCATTTATCTCTAGAAAAGTTTGTAACCTTCACATTACCTTTAAAGCCATACAAATCAAGAGTTCTTCTAGTAGCAATTTCTACTTCCTTTATATTTGCTTCGGGGAAAATATCATAAGTTGTTGTGAAGAATAAGAAAGCAATACGTAGAATAAAAAATAAAGGGACTATATTTACAACAAAAAATAGAAACAGTAACAGTTTTTTCATGACTACATTCTCCTTGTAAGCAATTCAATTATAAATTTTATTTAGTATGGGTATTCCTACCCAAGCGCCTTGACTTCCAGCATCATATCACGAATCTGAGCTGCTAGTTCAAAGTCAAGCACTTCAACTGCTTCTTGCATTTGTTTTTCAAGTTTCTTGACGAGTTCTTTGCGTTCTTGTTTGTTGAGGCTATTGATATCGACTTCCTTGTCTTCTTCCTTAGCAACTGCCTTGGTCACAGCAATCAGGTCACGGATTTCTTTCTTGATTGTCTGAGGCACAATACCGTGTTCTTCATTATAGGCCATCTGGATTTTGCGACGACGGGCAGTTTCATCGATGGCACGTTGCATAGACTGGGTCACAGTGTCCGCATACATGATGACATGACCTTCGCTGTTACGGGCAGCACGTCCAATGGTCTGGATGAGTCCACGCTCGTTTCGAAGGAAACCTTCTTTGTCAGCATCAAGAATGGCTACGAGACTCACTTCAGGAACGTCAATTCCTTCACGAAGGAGGTTGATTCCGACCAAGACATCAAAGACACCCAAGCGCAGGTCACGGATAATCTCTGTCCGCTCTAAAGTCTTGATATCCGAGTGCATGTACTTAACCTTGATACCCATTTCCTTGAAGTAGTCGGTCAAGTCTTCTGCCATTTTCTTGGTCAAGGTGGTAATAAAGGTTCGTTCATTCTTTTCAACACGGGCATTAATTTCACCTAAGAGGTCATCAATCTGTCCCATTGTCGGACGGACTTCTACCTCTGGATCTAAAAGCCCAGTCGGGCGAATAATTTGCTCAATCACTGTCTCGGTCTGTTCATTTTCATAGTCACCAGGTGTCGCTGAAACATAAACAATCTGATGCACATGGCTTTCAAACTCCTCACGACGGAGAGGACGATTGTCCAGAGCAGACGGCAAACGGAAACCGTAATTTACTAACATTTCCTTACGAGAACGGTCTCCATTGTACATGCCTTTGATTTGTCCCATGGTCATGTGGCTCTCATCAATCATGATCAAGAAATCATCTGGGAAAAAGTCTAGAAGCGTATAAGGAGGCTCACCTTCGCTACGACCATCCATGTGACGGGAATAGTTCTCAACCCCGTTGGTATAGCCCATCTCACGCAGCATTTCGATATCGTACTCTGTCCGTTGTTTCAAGCGCTGGGCTTCAAGCAATTTACCTTCTTTCTCAAAGACAGCTAACTGCTCTTCTAATTCTGCTTGAATCTTGGCAATGGCAACTTCCATATGGTCGTCATTGGTCACAAAGTGAGTAGCTGGGAAAATCGCCAAATGATCCACTTCTCCCAAGACCTGACCTGTCAGAGCCTCAACCTCACGGATACGGTCAATTTCATCTCCAAAAAATTCTACTCGAAAGGCGTGTTCATCACGGGAAGCTGGGAAAATCTCTACCACATCCCCACGAACGCGAAATCTTCCCCGTTGGAAATCAATATCATTACGTTCAAACTGGATATCAACCAAATCATTCAAGAGTTTATCACGAGAAATTTCAAGACCTGGACGCAGACTCACAACACTATCAGCGTATTCCTTGGGCGAACCCAAACCATAGATACAAGAGACTGAGGCCACCACAATAACATCATTACGCTCCAAAAGAGCCGAAGTCGCTGAGTGACGGAGCTTGTCAATCTCGTCGTTGACAGAACTATCCTTTTCAATATAGGTATCGCTAGAAGGGACATAGGCCTCAGGTTGGTAATAGTCATAGTAAGACACAAAATACTCAACTGCATTTTCAGGGAAAAATTCCTTAAATTCTCCATAGAGCTGGCCTGCTAGAGTTTTATTGTGGGCAATAACCAGAGTTGGTTTATTGACTTTGGAAATGACTTGACTCATGGTATAGGTCTTCCCTGTTCCAGTCGCCCCCATCAGAATCTGAGCTTTTTCTCCACCCTCGATATTATCAACCAACTGCTCGATAGCTTGTGGTTGATCTCCTGATGGTTGATATTTTGATACTAGTTTAAATTGATTATCTGTAATACGATTGATCATAAGAATCCTCTCTCGATATGCTATTCCTATTTTAGCATACTTGTTGCATTTTCACGAAGAAAAGGACAGACCGAAGTCACATCCTTTCATTTTCTTTCTTTAATTTATAGCCAAGATAGACAATCAGCAGTAGTAAGACCAGACTTGTCATGATAGAACCTTCAATCCCAAAAGATCCACCTGATAGCCAGCCTTGATTGCCTTGTGGTAAAAAGGTCATCAGCGATGTTCCTGACGGCTGACCACTAACTAAAATCCCAAATAGATTTCCCTGAGCAAAATTCCAGGCTCCATGAATACCTGCAACACCCCAAACTGTATCAGTTTTGAGAAGGTAAAGTGACATGGCAACTCCGAATAAAAAGAGATTTACTAGAGATAGTGGTGTTAGACCAGAATTGCCCATATGAAGCAGGCTAAAGAATAGGCTCGATATAAGAACAGCAAGTTTTAGATTGGTTCTTGAGGCCAATTGAGGAAGGAGCCAAGCACGGGCCACCACTTCTTCTGTTGTCCCCTGTAAAATCCAAAATGGGATAGTAAAGACAACAAAGGCAAGCGAATAAGGATTCAAGTGAATAGACTCCAAACGATATTGCCCTAATGCTACTAAACCTAACAAGGTCAGAAGAAAAAGTGCCAGACCTAAACCAAATCCCTTAAGAAGATTACTGAGGAAATTTTCTTTATAAAATCCTAAAGTTCGAATAGGTCTTTTCTCAACTTTTCTAGTCCATCTGAACACAGTGTTGAGAACGAAACCAAAGGCCAGCAATTCTAAAATTAAACGAAAGTCACTTGTTTTATCCATCAAGCTCTGTTGCAATGTCTGCAAATAGGTTGCAAGATTTTGACCAGCCTCTCCAAAATTTCTAGCAAGTCCGATGAGAGCTAACAAACTAATACCATACAGAGTATAAGCCACAAACTCTCCTATGAAGACAAAAGCAAAGGCTAACAAGGGGCTTGTGTAAAGGTTTAACCGCATTTGAGAAGCTTGGAAGTCTTTAAATATTCTTTTATCCTTCATATCCCTGTCCTCTTTTCTTCTATATATACTCTTATTATAGCACTTTTTAATAGCAACTCAAGAAAGAAAAGGAAAAACCAATGTTATATTTTCTGACACAAAAATATAAAAATTTGCCTTTTTTTACTTTTTCTGATATAATGGGAAAATATTCGGAAAAGGAGACTAAAAATGAAGAAAAAATTTCTAGCATTTTTGCTAATTTTATTCCCAATTTTCTCATTAGGTATTGCTAAGGCAGAAACAATTAAGATTGTGTCTGATACTGCCTATGCACCTTTTGAGTTTAAAGATTCAGATCAAACTTATAAAGGAATTGATGTTGACATTATTAACAAAGTCGCTGAGATTAAAGGATGGAACATTCAGATGTCTTATCCTGGATTTGACGCAGCGGTCAATGCGGTTCAAGCTGGTCAAGCTGACGCTATCATGGCAGGGATGACAAAGACTAAAGAACGTGAAAAAGTCTTCACCATGTCTGATACTTACTATGATACAAAAGTTGTCATTGCAACTACAAAGGCACACAAGATTAGTCAGTACGACCAATTAAGAGGTAAAACTGTTGGTGTTAAAAACGGAACAGCCGCTCAACGTTTCCTTGAAAGTATCAAGGACAAATATGGCTTTAGTATTAAAACATTTGACACTGGTGATTTGATGAACAACAGCTTGAGTGCTGGTGCCATCGATGCCATGATGGATGATAAACCTGTTATCGAGTATGCCATTAACCAAGGTCAAGACCTCCATATCGAAATGGATGGGGAAGCTGTAGGGAGTTTTGCTTTCGGTGTTAAAAAAGGAAGCAAATACGAGCACCTAGTTACTGAATTTAACCAAGCCTTGGCTGAAATGAAAAAAGATGGTAGTCTTGATAAAATCATCAAGAAATGGACTGCTTCATCATCTTCAGCAGTTCCAACTACAACTACTCTAGCGGGCTTAAAAGCCATTCCTGTTAAAGCTAAATACATCATTGCCAGCGATTCTTCTTTTGCACCTTTTGTTTTCCAAAATTCAAGCAACCAATACACTGGTATTGATATGGAATTGATTAAGGCAATCGCTAAAGACCAAGGTTTTGAAATTGAAATCATCAACCCTGGTTTCGATGCCGCTATTAACGCTGTCCAAGCTGGTCAAGCAGATGGTATCATTGCTGGTATGTCTGTCACAGATGCTCGTAAGGCGACTTTTGATTTCTCAGATTCATACTACACTGCAAACACAATCCTCGGCGTCAAAGAATCAAGTACCATTGCTTCTTATGAAGATTTGAAAGGGAAGACGGTTGGTGTTAAAAACGGAACTGCTTCTCAAACCTTCCTAACAGAAAATCAAAGCAAATACGGTTACAAAATCAAAACCTTCGCTGATGGTTCGTCAATGTATGACAGTTTAAACACTGGTGCCATTGATGCTGTTATGGATGATGAACCTGTTCTCAAATATTCTATCAGCCAAGGACAAAAATTGAAAACACCAATCGCTGGAACTCCAATCGGTGAAACAGCCTTTGCTGTTAAAAAAGGAGCAAATCCAGAGTTAATTGAAATGTTCAACAACGGACTTGCAAACCTTAAAGCAAACGGAGAATTCCAAAAGATTCTTGATAAATACCTAGCTAGTGAGTCATCAACTGCTTCAACAAGCACTGTTGATGAAACAACAATCTGGGGCTTGCTTCAAAATAACTACAAACAACTCCTTAGCGGTCTTGGTATCACTCTTGCTCTAGCTCTTATCTCATTTTCTATTGCCATTGTTATCGGAATTATCTTTGGTATGTTTAGCGTTAGCCCATACAAATCTCTTCGTGTAATTTCTGAGATTTTCGTTGACGTTATCCGTGGTATTCCATTGATGATTCTTGCAGCCTTCATCTTCTGGGGAATTCCAAACTTCATCGAGTCTATCACAGGCCAACAAAGTCCAATTAACGATTTCGTAGCTGGTACTATTGCCCTATCCCTCAATGCAGCGGCTTATATCGCTGAAATTGTTCGTGGTGGTATTCAAGCCGTTCCTGTTGGTCAAATGGAAGCCAGCCGAAGCTTGGGTATCTCTTATGGCAAAACCATGCGTAAGATTATCCTGCCACAAGCAACTAAATTGATGTTGCCAAACTTTGTTAACCAATTCGTTATCGCTCTTAAAGATACAACAATCGTATCTGCTATCGGTTTGGTTGAACTCTTCCAAACTGGTAAGATTATCATTGCCCGTAACTACCAAAGTTTCAAGATGTATGCAATCCTTGCTATCTTCTATCTTGTAATTATCACACTTTTGACTAAACTAGCGAAACGCTTAGAAAAGAGGATTCGTTAATGGCAAAATTAAAAATTGATGTAAATGATTTACACAAAAGCTACGGAAAAAATGAAGTTTTAAAAGGAATTACGACTAAGTTCTATGAAGGAGATGTTGTTTGTATCATCGGTCCTTCAGGTTCTGGTAAGTCAACCTTCCTCCGTAGCCTCAACCTTCTAGAAGAAGTTACGAGCGGTCACATTACTGTGAACGGTTATGACTTAACTGAAAAAACAACTAACGTTGACCACGTCCGTGAAAATATCGGAATGGTTTTCCAACACTTCAACCTCTTCCCACACATGTCTGTATTGGACAACATTACTTTTGCTCCAATTGAGCACAAGTTGATGACTAAGGAAGAAGCTGAGAAATTGGGAATGGAGTTGCTTGAAAAGGTTGGGCTAGCAGATAAAGCTAATGCTAATCCAGATAGCCTATCAGGTGGTCAAAAACAACGTGTGGCTATCGCTCGTGGACTAGCAATGAATCCTGATATCATGCTCTTTGATGAACCAACTTCTGCCCTTGACCCTGAGATGGTTGGAGACGTACTAAACGTTATGAAGGAATTGGCTGAGCAAGGTATGACCATGATTATCGTAACCCATGAGATGGGATTTGCCCGTCAGGTTGCCAACCGCGTTATCTTTACTGCAGATGGTGAATTCCTTGAAGACGGAACACCTGATCAGATCTTTGATAACCCACAACACCCACGTCTGAAAGATTTCTTGGACAAGGTCTTAAACGTCTAAACGCAAACTGTAAGGATTTCCTTGCAGTTTTTTTCTATCTCGTATTGGATTTTTTGATTTTTCGGAAAATTATGTTAGAATTAAATTTATGAAATGAGATTTCCTCATACCTAGCAAGACTAGGAATAAAAATAGAAATTAGGTAGCTAGATGTCATCTAAGGTTATTGTTACAATTTTCGGTGCGAGTGGAGACCTGGCTAAACGCAAGCTCTACCCTTCCCTTTTTAGACTATATAAATCCGGCAATCTTTCCGAGCACTTTGCAGTCATTGGAACTGCTCGTCGTCCTTGGAGCAAGGAATATTTTGAATCTGTTGTAGTCGAATCGATCCTTGATTTGGCAGATAGTACTGAACAAGCTCAAGAGTTCGCTAGCCACTTCTACTATCAAAGTCATGATGTCAATGATACGGAACACTACATTGCTTTACGTCAATTGCAGGCTGAACTAAATGACAAGTACCAAGCTGAACACAACAAGCTCTTCTTCTTGTCGATGGCTCCTCAGTTCTTTGGAACCATTGCAAAACACCTCAAGTCTGAAAACATTGTGGATGGTAAAGGTTTTGAACGCTTAATCGTTGAAAAACCATTTGGTACAGATTACGCAACTGCAAGCAAGTTGAATGACGAGCTCCTAGCAACATTTGACGAAGAACAAATTTTCCGTATTGACCATTATCTTGGTAAGGAAATGATCCAAAGCATCTTTGCAGTTCGCTTTGCAAACTTGATTTTTGAAAATGTTTGGAACAAAGACTTTATCGATAATGTTCAAATTACCTTTGCGGAGCGCTTGGGTGTAGAAGAACGTGGGGGATACTATGACCAATCTGGTGCCCTCCGTGACATGGTCCAAAACCACACTCTACAACTCCTTTCTCTCCTTGCTATGGACAAGCCAGCAAGCTTCACAAAGGACGAGATTCGTGCCGAAAAGATTAAGGTCTTTAAAAACCTCTATCATCCAACTGATGAAGAGCTTAAAGAACACTTTATCCGTGGTCAATATCGCTCTGGTAAGATTGATGGCATGAAATATATCTCTTACCGTAGCGAGCCAAATGTAAATCCAGAATCTACAACTGAAACCTTTGCATCTGGTGCCTTCTTTGTAAACAGCGATCGCTTCCGTGGTGTTCCTTTCTTCTTCCGTACTGGTAAACGTCTGACTGAAAAAGGAACTCATGTCAACATCGTCTTTAAACAAATGGATTCTATCTTTGGAGAACCACTTGCTCCAAATATTTTGACCATCTATATCCAACCAACAGAAGGTTTCTCTCTCAGTCTAAATGGAAAGCAAGTAGGAGAAGAATTTAACTTAGCTCCGAACTCACTTGATTACCGTACAGATGCGACCGCAACTGGTGCCTCTCCAGAACCATACGAAAAATTGATTTATGATGTCCTAAATAACAACTCAACTAACTTTAGCCACTGGGATGAAGTTGGTGCGTCGTGGAAATTGATTGACCGTATCGAAGAACTCTGGGCTGAAAATGGTGCCCCACTTCATGACTATAAAGCTGGAAGCATGGGACCTCAAGCTAGCTTTGACTTACTTGAAAAATTCGGTGCCAAATGGACTTGGCAACCAGATATCGCCTATCGTCAAGATGGTCGTTTAGAATAAAAAAAATTCCTGCAAGTTTATGCCTTGCAGGATTTTTACTTCTGATTAGATTAAGCCTTCCAAGAGACCCTTCATAAAGTTTTCTGAGTTAAACTCTCCAATATCATCGATTTTTTCACCAAAACCAATCAATTTTACAGGAATATTAAGTTCTTCTCGGATGGCTAGAACAACACCACCTCGAGCAGTTCCATCAATCTTAGTCAAGACAATTCCTGTCAAAGGGGTAATTTTTGAAAATTCTTTGGCCTGTACCAAGGCGTTTTGTCCAGTTGAAGCATCGAGTGCCAGGAAGGTTTCATGTGGTGCTTCTGGTAAGACACGTTTGATAATACGACCAATCTTTTCCAACTCGGCCATGAGGTTGTCCTTGTTTTGCAGACGACCAGCGGTGTCAATCATGAGAATATCGATACCTTCAGCCACGGCACGTTCCATTCCATCAAAGACTACACTGGCTGGGTCAGCTTTTTCAGGTCCAGTCACAACTGGAACGTCTACACGACGACCCCATTCAGCTAGCTGGGCTACAGCCCCTGCACGGAAGGTATCTGCCGCAACCAACATAACTTTCTTACCCGCTTGTTTGTAGCAGTGGGCTAGTTTTCCGATAGAAGTTGTTTTCCCAACACCATTAACACCGACGAAGAGCATGACTGTCAAGCCCTCTTGGAAGTGGATGCTTTCATCGTAGTTACCATCCTTTTCATAAAGCTCAACCAATTTCTCAATGATGACACGACGTAGTGCGTCAGGTTTCTTGGCGTTTTCAAGCTTGGCTTCGTAGCGTAGCTCCTCCGTTAAGTTAGAAGCGACTTGGACACCAACGTCACTCATAATTAGCAGTTCTTCCAATTCCTCGAAGAATTCTTCGTCAACAGAGCGGAAGTTAGCAAAGAAGGCATTCAAGCGGGCACCAAATCCTGAACGAGTTTTCTTGAGACTACGGTCATATTTTTCCTGAACGGTTTCTTCTGCTTGAGGAGTTTCTGGTTCAAGAACTTCAATGCTGTTTTCTTCTTCATCTTCTATGAACTCAGGATTTTCTTCCTCAGTAATTTCTTCTTGATGAACCTCTACAGCTGGCTCTGAATCCAGACTTTCTTCAACTGTCTCTTGATTTTCGTCTTCTTCAAACACAGCTTCTTCAGAACTTTCAACTTCTGCTTCTTCATGAGGAAGTTCCTCAGCTTCTGTTAAGGCAGGCTCAACATCTTCAGACAAATCAAGATTTTCCAGAGCTTCTTTTACAACTTCTTCGATTTTAGGTTCTTCTTTTTTTCCGAATAGACGGTCAAACAATCCCATATCTTAGTTCTCCTTTAGCGCATATTCTTCGATAGCCCAAGCAACAGCCTCTTCATCATTGGTCATTGGAGTCACTACATTTGCGACTGCCTTGACTTCAGGAACAGCGTTTTGCATGGCAACACCGATCCCTGCCCACTCAATCATAGAGAGGTCATTGGCCTCGTCACCACAAGCCATGACTTGGCTTTGGTCGATTCCAAGATGGCTGATTAGTTTTGCCAAACCTGTTGCTTTATGAACATTCTTTGGTGACCACTCTAGCAACATTTCACGTGATTTAAAGATTTCATATTGGTCAAACAATTCTGGAGAAATCTTCTGAATAGCTGCATCCAAGGGTTCTTGAGCAAAGGCAGTCACACACTTATTGTAGGTCATCTGACTAGACAAGTCTTCAAAGTCCACTGGAACAAAAGTCAATGCTGGATTGAATTTGGCATAAAGACTTTCTTGGTCCGATTGGATTTGATAAACAGTTCCTTCTGAGATGGCATCAAGAGGCAGTGATAATTTCTCTGTTTCTTCATACAAGCGTGCCACATCATCATATGAAAAGACTGTTTTATCAAGGATTTCACCTGTATTTTTCTGAACTAAACCTCCATTAAAGGTAATCGTATACTCATCTTCATGGCCGTCAGTCCCTAGCTCATGGAGAAAGTAATCCATAGCTTTTAAAGGGCGACCAGTTGTCAATACGACCTTGATACCACGATCACGCGCAGCTTTCAAGGTTGCCTTGGTGCGATCCGTCAGCCTTTTATCAGTAGTCAGCAAGGTCCCATCCAAGTCCAATGCAATCAATTTTATATCTGCCATTATAAACCCTCCATATAAGCGATAACCGACTGGTCCTTATGGTGACCAATCACTGTCTCTGCTAATTCTAAAATTTCAGGTCGTGCATTTTCAGGAGCTACAGGATGTCCCACAACCTGCATCATATGCAAGTCATTTAGATTGTCTCCAAAAGCCATAACCTGATTCATTGTGATGCCAAGTTTTTTAGCCAATTCAACAATGGCCACTCCCTTATCGACATAGTCCAGAACAATATCAATGGATTCAAAGCCAGTTGTCATGGCCTTAACCCCAGGGACATTATCGTTTACCCAAGCTTCCCCAGCTTCTAGCGTTTCTTCTGTGAAGTTGGTTGTAAATTTGAAAATGTCATCTGTGATAGCTTCCAGACTCGCTACTTTTTGGATATTTTCATTATAGTGCTGGCTCACTTTCAAATAGGTCTCATCAACCGTATCTAGAACATAAGCTCCCTTTTTTCCCGTCAAGAGCAGTTTATTGATATCTACATAAGGTGAAGTTTTCAGCCTTTCAAAAGTTGATAGATAAAACTCACGAGACATAGTCGCTTCATACAAGTCCTGACCTTGATATTCTACCAAACTGCCATTTTCCGCGATGAAAATAATGTCATCACGAACATCAGCAAATAATTTTTCTAGAGACAGAAATCCGCGCCCCGAAGCTACCGCAAAGTAAATCCCTTTTTCCTTGTAGGAAACCAAGAGATACTTGAGGCGGTCCATATCAAAGCGTCCATTCCCATCTAGAAAAGTTCCGTCCATATCCGTTGCTACTAGTTTAATCATAAAATCTTTCTTACTCCGATTAGTAAATCTACCTCCTATTATACCATAGATAAGTAGAAAAAGGATTAGTCTATCAGCTTTGCTTCTCTTTTATCCTTCTCTACTAGCTAGTGCTGTTTCTAACTTTTAAAAAAGCTCGTAAAATTAAAATCGTGCAACTTTTTTCAGATACTTTTAAAAGATTGATTTCATTATCTGTTTCCTTTATACTAGATAAAAAGGAGATTAGTATGTCAGAAACAAATCACGAAATCGATTCAAATTTTGCAGGTCGTTTAAATATCCTACGAGCGGGTGTTCTTGGTGCCAATGATGGAATTATTTCCATTGCTGGTGTAGTTATTGGGGTTGCTAGTGCTACTAGCAATATCTGGATTATTTTTTTATCAGGTTTTGCGGCTATCTTAGCTGGTGCCTTTTCAATGGCTGGTGGAGAATATGTGTCCGTTTCAACTCAAAAAGATACTGAGGAAGCAGCCGTTGCACGTGAGCAGCTCTTGCTAGACCAAGATATGGAACTAGCCAAAAAATCCCTCTATGCTGCCTATATCCAAAATGGAGAATGTGAAACCTCTGCTCAACTCTTGACCAACAAGGCCTTTTTAAATAATCCTCTCAAGGCTTTGGTAGAGGAAAAATATGGGATTGAGTATGAAGAGTTTACCAATCCTTGGCATGCTGCTATCTCTAGCTTTATTTCTTTTTTCCTTGGTAGCTTACCACCCATGCTTTCAATTACCATTTTCCCAAGTGAATACCGCATCCCTGCTACCGTCCTTATCGCCGGTGTGGCCCTTCTTCTCACTGGTTACACTAGTGCCAAACTTGGAAAGGCTCCGACTAGAACAGCGATGATTCGGAACCTTGCTATTGGTCTCTTAACCATGGGAGTTACCTTTCTGCTAGGACAACTTTTCAGCATTTAATACTCTTCGAAAATCTCTTCAAACCACGTCAGCTTCGCCTTGCCGTATATATGGTTACTGACTTCGTCAGTTCTATCTGCAACCTCAAAGCAGTGCTTTGAGCAGCCTGCGGCTAGCTTCCTAGTTTGCTCTTTGATTTTCATTGAGTATAAAATACAAGAAATACCTCGATTTTGAAGTCGAGGTATCTTTTTTTTACATTTGGACAATCTTGCGATAGCTTCTTGAAGTAATCATGAAAATCAGCACATAGGCGATGAGGAAGATAGCGCAGATAGACAAGGTCACAATCAACATCATAGTCGTATCTATTACACCAATCACTTTTAAAATCAGGCTAAGCATATGGTAGGCAAAGGCTAGATGTATGAAGGCAAAAAGCAAAGGAAGGAAGAAAACAGTTAAAACCTGTTTGTTGATGGTTTGCTTGATTTGTTTTTGATCTAAACCGACTTTCTGCAAGATAATAAAGCGTTCACGGTCTTCGTAGCCTTCAGAAATTTGTTTGTAGTAAATGACCAGAACAGTTCCGACCATAAAGATAATGGATAGGAAAATACCGATAAAGAAGACACCACCAAAGAGGGCACTCATCTGAGAACTAGCATCTGCTAGATTGCTACCATACACATAGCTACCTTCCGTGTTTAATTGAGCATTAAACTGATCGAGGTATTTATCATACTCGTCAGCGACCTTGAGTTGTTCTTCTTCGCTGGTATTTACATTCATGCCTCCGTAAAACTGATTATAGATAGCCGAATCTGGGAATTGGTCCAAAAAGGCTTGTAAATCAGGAACAACAAGGTAATTGTAATCAGCAGTCAAAATATTAAACTGATTTGGGACATGGTTCACAATGAAATCTTTATTAAATTCTTCTTTGACAGAAAATTGATGATCATTTAGAGTTAGAGCTTTCTGTTCTTTAACTCCCTCATTCTTTGCAAAGAGTCCGACCTCATTTCCTGATAGAGACAATTTTTGGCCAGTCATATTTTCATAATCTTTTTGGTCAAATACCATGAAAACTGTTGTGGGTTGGACACGATTTTGTCCTTTTTCAAAAATAGTTAACTTGGTTCCTTCTTGATTCGCAACAGCAAAGTAAGTGTAACGAAGCACTTCTTTCTCTTTAATCTTATAACCTTTGTCACTTGCAAACTGGCTCAAGAGTTTGTCCAAATCTTCTTTTTCAACATTTTGTCCTGAAACCCCAAAATCATGAGGATTTAGAACTTTTTTAAAGGATTCTGCGGAATTGAAAATGCTTGTCGCTGCTGACATGGTTACCAAAACCATTGTTGACAAGATAGCGATGGTTGCTAGTCCAACCGCATTTTTCTTCATACGGAAAATCAAGTTGGAAACAGAGATGAGGTTATTAGGCTGGTAATAGTATTTCTTGTTTTTCTTCAAGATTTGAAGGAAAACGGTAATACCTGCATTGAACAAGAGATAGGTTCCAAAAATAACCAGCAAAACAGCTAGGAAGAAAGTTGTTAAGGCTGTAAGAGGATCTTTTACAGTAAGGGAAAGATAATATCCAATCCCTAAACTTATGGAACCAAGAATAGTTTGGAGAGGTAGGAAACGACCTTTTTTCTCTCCGCTTGCTTTCTCACGAGAGAGCTGGAGGGCATTCATACGGGCAATTCGAAGGGCATTCAGGAACATGAGGCCTAGGAAAATCAAACCAAAGACAACAAGTACTGTAATGACAACTTTCATCTGGAAAGTAGCGACTAGTTCTACCTTTAATTTCATCAGTTTGAGTAGGAAAGCGAAAATCAACTTGTCAAACAAGGCTCCAATACCGATACCTGCTCCAACAGTTAGAATCCCAAATACCACTAACTCCTTAAAGGTCATACTGATCAGGTGACGTTTCTCCAATCCCAACATGCCATAAATCCCCAGTTCCTTGGAACGGTTTTTCATGACAAAACTATTGGCATAGAGGACGATAATGGCTGACGCAAGGGTGACGACAAACATACCAAATCCAAGTGTAGCCTGAATGGTTGTTCCTCCACGGATTTCAGCAATCTTGGGATTGAAGGTTAGAGAGTAAAAAAGATAGGTGACGGTGACTGCCAAGAGAACAGCCAGCGCAAAAGGATAGTAGAGTTTGCGGTTTTTAATCAAGTTCGATACCGCTAACTTATTGGTTAATCGAAACATACTAATTCACCTCGCTTGCCATGACAGTCAAGGTATCAGAGATTTCTTGGAACATCTGACGCTCTGTCTTCTCTCCACGGTAGATTTGATTGTAAAGAATGCCGTCTTTGATAAAGAGCACGCGCTTGGCTCTGCTAGCTGCTGCCGTTGAGTGAGTTACCATGAGAATAGTTTGGCCGCGCTCATTGATTTCATCAAAGACATCAAGTAAGGCTGCAGATGATTTGGAGTCAAGGGCTCCTGTTGGCTCATCCGCAAGGAGAATTTCAGGTTCTGTGATGATGGCGCGTGCTACTGCTACACGCTGTTTCTGACCACCAGAAATCTCGTAAGGGTACTTCTCTTGCAATTGGTTGATACCTAGATTCTCAGCTGTCACCACCAATTTCTTCATCATCTCCGTAATGGGTCTTCTTGACAAGACAAGCGGAAGCAAGATATTATCCTTGACAGAAAGCGTATCTAGCAAGTTAAAGTCTTGGAAGACAAAGCCTAATTTTTCACGACGGAAGCTAGAAGCCTGTGAATTTTTAATGGTTGCTGTGTCTGTTCCATTAAGATAAACCTGCCCACGACTTGGTTTATCCAGCATAGCTAGAATATTGAGAAGAGTGGATTTACCAGAACCAGACTCACCCATGATGGCAACGTAGTCACCCTTTTCTACGGTAAAGTGAATATCCTTGAGGGCTTCTACTTGGTTGCCCTGAAAACGAGTTTTATAAATTTTTTGAACGTGTTTTACATCTAAAAGTGTCATGAGAATCTCCTTTCTTAATATCCCATCAAATGAAATGTTTCTTGCATCATTGCGCATCCCAGCTGAACACGCTCGATATCTTTGTGGCTTGGTTTTCTTGTTTTCTTCTGTAAGATTTGTTTCATGATGTTACTCCTTTGTTCTTTATGAGTCTAGTTTACATCAAAAACAGACCGCTTGCCATAACCTAACCTTACAAAAGAGACTTTAATCTTACATTTTTGTAAGATTGTGGGAAATGTAGATATTTTATTAAAAATATTTTATCATAAAAAGAAAGTAAGAAGAAAACCCTTGCAGATACAAGGGTTCAAAAATTTTAAAATAGATTAATCGAATTCATAGACTAACAGTAAAATAACTGTTTCTACCTCACCAAAACCAGCCTTCATTATCGTCAATGGCTTGGGCTTCTTTGCGTTTGCGTGGGCCTGTTCCGTACATTTCTGCTTCGATTTCTTCCTTGGTAGGCATGATAGAAGCTAGGATGATATAGATAATCACGCCAAGTCCAAAGTTTGCGACTGTAAAAATAGCAAATAGAAAACGAACAAGGGTAACATCAAAATTCCACTTGTCTGACAGACCTGCCAAAACTCCTGAAATCATGCGATTTCGTCTCATTTTATAAAATTTACTGTTCATGATATTTCCTCTTTCTGCTATGTTAAACATAGTATATCACAGGTAGGCTCGGCTTTCATCAGTCCTCAGGCTGATTTATTAGTAGCAATTTACCTCGACAAAGTCCACAGCGATAGCGTTTAGTATCAATCCTTCTCTTGCGATGATAAGCTTGCTGGCAGGATTGACAACGATAGAGCTTGAGTGGTTTAGAGTGGCTATTTGGCAAGGTTGGTACAAAGCGTAATCCATCCACTGCTTTCAACAGTTCCTTAAAATCCTTATCCTTGTGTTGATAGCCCTTCCCTTGAAAATAGAGGTGATAATGACAGAGTTCATGTCGGACAATTTTCCTAAAAACATCCAACCCCAATTCCTGATAAACCTTGGGATTAAAATCCAAATGCCCATCTTTTGGGAAAAATCGCCCACCTGTCGAACGTAGACGAGAATTCCACTGAGCTTGATGGATAAAAGGTCTACCGAAGTCTCCTAGTGAAACCTGCTTAACGTAATCAGTCAGTTTCATTTGGAGCTAGCAGCGACAGATTGACTTTTTCACGTTCAGTATCGATTTTCTTGACCCAAACGGTCACCAAATCACCAACGGACACTACTTGGCTAGGATGTTTGATAAATTTGCGACTCATGTGAGAAATATGAATCAAGCCGTCCTCGTGAATCCCGATATCAACGAAGGCACCGAAATCAACAACGTTACGCACCACACCTTCTAGCTTCTGACCGACAACAAGATCCTTGATATCCAGTACATCTTGACGGAGAACTGGAGCATCAAAAGAGTCACGGAAATCTCGACCTGGTTTGAGAAGATCTGCAATGATATCTTTAAGAGTTTCGGGACCAAGGTCTAGCTCTTGCGCCATTTCCTTGATTGAAAGCGACTTGAGTTTACTTTGGGCTTCTTCGTTTAGGTCTTTAATATCTAAACGCTTAAAGAGTTCTTTGACAGCAGTATAGTTCTCTGGGTGAACTCCTGTATTATCAAGGATATTGCTACTTTCAGGTATACGAAGGAAACCAGCTGCCTGTTCAAAAGCCTTGGCCCCCAGACGAGGAACTTTCTTGATTTGAGCGCGTGAAGTGATTTTTCCTTCTTCCTCACGGTATTTGACGATATTTTCAGAGATGGTTTTATTGAGTCCAGCGACATGGGAAAGAAGAGCTGGGCTGGCCGTATTGACATTGACACCGACTTGGTTCACCACTGTATCCACGACAAAATCCAGACTTTCAGACAACTTCTTCTGGCTGACATCGTGCTGGTACTGACCGACACCAATTGACTTAGGATCGATTTTGACCAATTCAGCAAGGGGATCTTGCAAACGCCGGGCGATAGAAATAGCCGAACGTTTTTCAACGGTCAAGTCTGGAAACTCCTGACGAGCAAGCTCGCTGGCAGAATAGACAGAAGCACCACTTTCATTTACGATGACATAACTAACCTCAGGAAAATCTTTAAGAACTTCCACCACAAAGGCTTCACTTTCACGACTGGCCGTTCCATTTCCGATGGCAATAATCTCTACACCGTATTGACCAATCAAGTCTGCCAGATCTTTCTTGGATTCTTCGATTTGACGAGCAGAGGCTGGTTTGACAGGATAAATGACCTGAGTTGTCATCATTTTTCCTGTTGCATCCACGACAGCTAGCTTGGCACCTGTACGAAAGGCAGGGTCAAATCCTAGAACCACGCGCCCTTTCAATGGAGCAACCAAGAGGAGATTGCGTAGATTGTCAGAAAAGAGTTGGATAGCTCCTTCTTCTGCTTTTTCAGTCAATTCTGTCCGAATACGGCGCTCGATAGCAGGCAAGACTTTTTTCTTAACAGATTGCTGAACCACTTCATCAATATAAGCATTTTTCACCTTGAAACGAGTAGCAAAGAAGGCAAGAATACGGTCCGTCGCATGTTCAAAACCGACCTTCAAGACACCTAGCTTCTCCCCACGATTGAGGGCTAAGGTACGATAGCCTTGCATATTTCCAACTGTCTCTGAAAAATCATAGTAAATCTGAAAGACCTGCTTTTCATCGAGACTTTCATCCTTAATTTGAGAAGTAAGTTTAGAGTGTCTCAGCACCTCCTGATAAGTCATGGCGCGCAGTGTAACATCTTCCGATAAGGCTTCGACCAAGATATCAACTGCACCAGCCAAAGCTTCCTTCCCATTCGCAAATCCTTCACAGACAAACTTCTCAGCTTCTTTCTCTAAGTCAGTTACATTCTGCAAGATTAAGCGAGCAAGTGGGAAAAGCCCTGCTTCACGGGCAATGGTTGCCTTGGTCCGACGCTTTTCCTTGTAAGGAAGATAGAGTTCTTCAACGTCTGCTAATTTTTCGGCAACTAAGATAGCTTCTTCCAACTCCTTGGTCAACTTGCCTTGTTCTTGAATCTTAGCTAAAACAGCTTCCTTACGGTCGTTGAGATTTGTCAGACTTTTATCCAAGTCGATAATGGCCTTAATTGCCACCTCATCCAAACTACCAGTCATGTCCTTGCGATAACGCGCTATGAAGGGAATTGTCGCCCCTTCAGCTGTCAAACTTAGAACTGTATCAATTTGCTTTAACGTTACACCCAAATCCTGGGAGATTTTTTCATATTTTTTATCCATGAATCTATTATACCACAAGGTAATATTATTCAAATTATCTCTTACAATTTTAAAACATAAGTTGGGAAATAAATTTACTTCATTTCAATATTCTATTCATTGAGAAGGTTGCAATTTAATTCTAATAGTTTACAAAAGGATTAGTGATTAATTGCACTGTTTTTATTTTTGACAAAACGCTTTATAAAGCTATTTGTTGAAGTTAACGAATCAATTTTCAGAGCAAATAAAAAACCACAAGCCTGAGCCTGCGGAGGGGATAATCTTTTTTGAAATTTTTAAACAAAAAAGGAGCATTTAAGCTCCCTCCTTCGAAATAACGGACACTTGGCTGGTCGGTGTACCCAGCATCTCAGATACCTTTTTCAAGGTGCGGCAGGAACCTTTCTGCCCTCAAATGTCTTTCGTTAGTGTTATTCTAGCACTATCTACTTTTTTTGTCAAGCTTTATCAATCTACCAGACTTAATACGACTTTGTAACTTGTAATCTTGTAAACGATACATGGTCGGAACATAAAAGAAATCGCCACTTTTATGTAACTTAATCGCAACAAGAACATTATCATCAAATCTTTTTACGTATTCAAAACTAGCATCTTTCTCTCGTGGATTGACCCCAACGAAATCTGGATTCCTTAGTATGAGTTCCAGATCTTCGATATGATGAATCACATCATTGTGATGGCATTTTATCATATGGCTTCTTAAACCTTCTTTGTTAACTTTGATATCACTGGCTTCAAGAACAATATTAAAAATTTCTTTTACTTCGTCGGTCACCTGACCGATTTTTTCGTGTTCCATCATTTCCTCCGTTATTCCACAACTATTATAGTGTATATTAGGATATATCAAGCTCTATTATTCGTTAGATACTCAATTTTAACTTTTCCCTTTTCCTCAAAATAATAGTATAATAGAGGTAGAATTTAGAATCGAGGTACACCTATGGCTGTAAAATTTACAAAAACGGACGACTTGGACAAGATGTTTGAAGAGTTTGCTAAACTCCCTGATTTGAAACAAGTCACTTTCCCTGATGACAAAGAGAAAAAATCCAAAGCAGAAAAGAAAAACTAGATGACTGCTTTCCAACAACTCCCTTCTAGTTTGCTTCAGACTGGGGCTATTTTTCTCTCTATAATCATTGAAGCCCTACCCTTCGTTCTGATAGGAAGTATTGTTTCAGGGCTAATTGAGGTTTATATCACACCTGATAAGGTTTATCATTTTCTCCCTCGAAATCGTTGGGGGAGAATCTTTTTTGGGACCTTTGTCGGGATGCTTTTCCCTTCTTGTGAATGTGGGATTGTCCCCATTATCAATCGTTTTCTGGAAAAAAAGGTTCCCAGTTACACGGCCGTTCCCTTTCTCGTAACAGCACCTGTCATCAATCCCATTGTTCTATTTGCGACCTATTCTGCCTTTGGCAACTCCTTCCATGTCGCTCTGTTACGAGCTCTAGGTTCCATTCTTGTAGCTGTGATACTTGGGATTTTTCTAGGATTTTTCTGGCAAGAACCGATTCAAAAAGAAAATCGGTTGGCCTGTCATGAGCACGATTTTTCTCACTTGAGCCCTGCAAAAAAAGTTTTTCAGGTCTTTGTGCAAGCAATTGATGAATTTTTTGATACGGGACGTTATTTGGTATTCGGCTGTCTCTTTGCCTCTATGATACAGGTCTATGTTCCGACTCGGATTCTGACTTCTATCAGCGCAACCCCTCTTTTTGCCATCCTGCTCTTGATGCTTTTGGCCTTTCTTCTTTCGCTCTGTAGTGAAGCCGATGCTTTTATCGGGGCTTCTCTTCTCTCGAGTTTCGGCTTAGCACCAGTTTTGGCCTTTCTCGTCATTGGCCCAATGCTGGATATCAAAAATATTCTCATGATGAAAAATTACTTGAAAGCACGATTTATCAGTCACTTCATAACGATTGTGACACTCGTTGTCTTAGTATATTCTCTATTGATTGGAGTCATTCTATGATTCGATTTTTAGTTTTAGCTGGCTATTTTGAACTGACCATTTATCTCCATCTGTCGGGCAAATTAAACCAGTACATCAACATGCACTATTCCTATCTGGCCTATATTTCCATGGTACTTTCCTTTATTTTGGCAATTGTTCAACTGTATATCTGGATGAAGCCAGTCAAAACCCATAGTCATCTGAATAGCCGATTAGCTAAAGGAACTAGTATTGCTCTTCTTGCCATTCCAATTGTCGTCGGCTTAACTTTCCCAACTGTTAGCTTGGATTCTCAGACCGTTTCTGCCAAAGGCTATCATTTCCCCTTATCAGAAGGCACTGATCAAGCCATTCAGACCAGCGAAGGGACGACAAGCCAATATTTGAAACCAGATACCAGTTCTTATTTTTCAAAATCAGCCTATGAAAAGGAGATGCGAACGGCAGCAGATAAATACTTGTCCCAAGATAGTATTCAGATTACGAATGAAAACTATATGGAAGTCATGGAGGCTATTTATGACTATCCAGATGAATTTGAGGGCAAGACAGTCCAGTTCACAGGCTTTGTCTATAATGACCCCAGTCATGCTGATAGTCAATTTCTGTTCCGCTTCGGCATTATCCACTGTATCGCAGATTCCGGTGTCTATGGATTGCTGACCAAGGGAAATACCCGTCAGTATGAGAACAACACCTGGATAACAGCCAAAGGAAAACTGGTCAATCACTATCATAAAGAACTCAAACAAAACCTCCCAACCTTGGAAATCGATAGCTTTACTAAAGTCGATAAACCAGAGAATCCCTATGTGTATCGCGTGTTTTAAAAAAGTAGCCTGGAAAGGGCTACTTTTTCTATTTAGAAATAAGAATCTAAAGTATGGGTAATTTTGTATAAAACTCCGATTTCCTACTCAGCATCCTTCCAATTCCGAGCAATTTCTTCATCCTTCTGGAGTTGGTCTACCAGTTCTTCAACGGAGTCAAATTTGACCATTTCACGGACACGGTCTAGCCAGTAGACAATGACTGTTTCACCGTAAATGTCATCTGAAAAATCAAAAATATTGACTTCAAAACGTGGCTCTTCTCCATCGAAAGTAACGTTTTTCCCGACACTCGCCATTCCACGATATCTTTTACGCTGCACTTCAATATCGACTACGTAAACACCATCTGCTGGCATATAGGTTCGATTTCTTAAAACTAAGTTTGCTGTTGGGTAACCGATAGTCCGTCCACGAGCATTCCCATGAACAACCATTCCACGTGACGGTAGAGGAGTGCCAAGTAAATGACCAGCTTCCCTGACATCTCCATCAAGAATAGCTTGACGAATACGAGTAGAACTAATTTTCCCCTTTTCATCCTCAACAGGAGGAACAATGATGATTTCTCCATCAAAATAGTCTTTTAAATCATCCGCAGTTTTCTTATCAGAACCAAACGTGTAATCAAATCCCGCTACAATAATCGCGGGTTTTAATGCTCTAACATAGGTATCAAAGAACTCTTGACCCGTTAAACTAGCAAATTTACTACTAAAGTCAAGTAAGAAAAGAGCCTCTACTCCATGCCATTTCATCTTATGTTCCCGTTCTTCATGGCTGACAATATGAAGCATTAATTCTGGCTTGTACGGTTGCAAAGCAAGCTTAGGGGACTCTGTAAAGGTCATCACGACAACTGGTAGATAATCTTTCATAGAAGCCTTACTAGCTACTTCAAAAAGCTTCTGATGTCCCTTATGAATACCGTCAAAATAGCCTAATACAAGAACTGTTTTATCAGGTACTGCGATGTCTTTTTCATTTTTTATAGGTACTGTTGTAATCATGAAACTATTATATCATAGAGAAAGCCTTTTCGCTAAAAGGAAAGCCCAAATGTCGTTTTTTGCCCCTGAACTGACCTTAAAAAATCATTCAAGATGTTAGTTTTAAAAAATAGCATCCCCTAAGAGATGCTATCGTTTGGTAACTAGTCTACTGTTTCTTCCAAATCTTTTAACTTCACCGAAACAATTTTTGACACACCTGATTCTTGCATGGTCACTCCATAGATAGAATCGGCTGCTGCCATGGTTCCCTTACGGTGGGTCACAACGATAAACTGGCTGTCCTTGTCAAAGCGGTTGAGGTAATCCCCAAAACGCTTAACATTGGCTTCATCAAGAGCAGCCTCTACCTCATCCAAAATCACAAATGGAATAGTCTTAACTCTAATAATAGAGAAAAGCAAGGCTAGAGCTGATAGGGCTTTTTCCCCACCACTCATGAGGTTGAGGGACTGGATTTTCTTGCCTGGTGGTTGAACAGAGATCTCAACCCCAGCTGTCAGCAAATCCCCCTCAGTCAAAATCAGGTCCGCCTGACCTCCACCAAACATCTGCTTGAATGTCACTTTAAAGGACTCACGAATGGCTTCAAAGGTTGATTTAAAGCGTTCCTTGACCTCATCATTCATCTCTGTGATAGTCTCAAGGAGCAGATTTTTCGCTGACAAAATATCATCTCGCTGACTATTTAGAAAGTCCAGACGGTTGTGAACTTCTTCATACTGGTCAATAGCTTCCAAGTTGACAGGACCCAGTGTGCGAATAGCCTTCTCTAAATCCTTAACTTCTTGCTCTGCCAGATTGAGATTTTCCAACTCATGAGACTTTTCTAAAGCTTCAGTATAGCTAATCTGATACTGGTCTGTTAATTGACTTTGTAGATTGCGCAAGCGATCGCTGACCTTTTCTTTCTTAGCTTCAGCACGTGTTTGCTTTCGAATCCATTCCTCATTCTGCTGGCGAGCCTGATCCAAATGACTGGAAATATCATCCAGCTGACCTTCAATATCATCCAACTCAAACTGCTTGCGAATCAAACCTTGTTGGAGGTTTGTTTTCTGAGTTTTGGCTTCTTCTACCTGTTGACTGAGCAAATCTGTATCAACTTTCTCAAGATTGTCAACCTTTTCTTGAAGAAGACGCTGGATTTCCTCTTGTTCTATATCTAAATTGTCCAATTCTTTGCCTAAACGCTCAATATCAGCAACTTCATAACGTTTTTGTCCTTGCAGTTCTGTCTTAAGCAGGCGAGCTTGCGCTACCTCTTCCTGCAAGTTTTGATAGCGTTCTTGGATGGCGTTTTTGTTAGACTTAATCTCTTCAATCTCAGCTTCCAGATTTTGCTTATCACTGGCGATTGTAGCAAGGCGCTCTTGGCATTTTTCCTTGTCCACTTGCCAATCTCCCTCAGTAAGACGATTTAATTCCTCTTCTTGGAGTTTCCAAAGAGTTTCTAGCTCTTCAACTTGCTGACTAGTTTGCTGATAAGCGAGGGACAAACCTTGCTCCTGAATACGAGCCTGCTCTCCTTGAGATTTGATAGCTTCTAAACTTTCTGTCAATCTAGCCATCTCATCTTGCAAGGTCTTCAAAGTCGCCTCTTCTGAACGAAGACTTGCTTCTTCTTCAGCAATTTCTTTTTGTAATTGCTCCAGTTCTGGCTTGATAAAAATGCTGTTATTCTGGCGATTGGCACCACCTGCATAAGAACCACCTGTGCGCAACTCTGTTCCATCCAATGTCACCATACGAACCTGATAACGAACCTGGCGAGCTGCTGCACGCGCATGTTCCACACTATCAAAAATAGCTGTTGTAGCTAGCAAGTTCTTGAAAATAGCTTCCAACCTATTATCGAATGTCACCAAGTCATCTGCCATACCAAGGAAACCTGGACTTGCAGAGATAGCATCTTGGTTCTGACTAGAAATCGTACGCGCCTTGATAGTGGTCAAAGGAAGGAAGGTGGCACGACCAGCTCTGTTTCGTTTGAGGAAATCAATCGCCTTAGTTGCCGCCCCCTCATCTTCTACAATGATATGCTGACTGCTGGCTCCCAGTGCAATCTCTAGGGCAGTTTGATAATGTACATCAAAGGTCAGATGCTCACTGACTGCCCCAATAATCCCACCAAGGCGGGTTTTTTCTTGGAGAACACTCTTAACACCTGCATAAAAGTTACTATGATTTCTCAGGATATTTTCCAAACTTTGGGCTCTAGCCTGCTTGTTTTTGAGATTATCCAGACGGTCAAAGAGTTGATTTTGTTGAGCCTGATAGGAAGATTTCTGATCCTCTTGCTCCTTGGCAATAGCTTGGTAGTCGGCCAATAATTTTTGAACCTGCTCCTTGGCAGTTTCAAGCTCAGCCTCTTGCTGACTAGCCTTCTCTTTAGCTGAAGCCAGTTGTTCTTTGAGCTTTTCTAGTTGATCTGCTTGTTTTTGAGAAAGCTGACGGCTATTTTCCAACTCATTCTCGATACGGGTTAACTGGTTTGAGACATCGGCTTCTTCTTGTAAAAGGGCTACAAAGCGTTCACGTAAGAGCTCAATCATCTGATCAGGATCATCTGAAAAAGCTAGCAATTCAGCTTCTAAACGATTGAGCTTTTGATTATTTTGGACTAGGTTTTCCTCTAAAAGCGCTAAAGAGCTTTCCTTATCAGATTTTTCTTTGCTGAGTGAATTTCTCTTATCCTCCAAAGCAGCCAAACGGGCTTGTGCTTCCTGTTGATTGAGGGCTACTTGCTCAGATTCCAGTTTCGATAGGGCTAATTTTCTCTCTAAATCACTAATCAGACTGGTCAAATCCATCAAACTGCCTTGATCTTTGGCCATTTCAGCCTGTAAATCTTGGCGTTGCTTCTTAAGATTCTGATTTTCCTCTTCTAATTTTTCACGCTTCTGGTAGTAGCTCGTCAAGAGTTCCTGAACCTGTGCCAACTCTTCTTCTGTCGAGTCTAGTTCAGCCTTATTTTCCTTGATTTGAGCAACCAGCACGTCTAAATAAATAGCCTTACGTTGACCTTCCAAGTCTAGAAACTTACGAGCATTTTCAGCTTGCTTCTCAAGAGGCTTGATTTGATTATCCAACTCATAAATAATGTCCTCTAAGCGATCTAGATTATCCTGAGTTTGCTGCAGTTTGCTCTCAGTTTCTTTTCTGCGAGTCTTGTATTTCAAAACTCCAGCAGCCTCTTCAAAAATAGCTCGACGTTCCTCAGGCTTGGAATTAAAAATCTCCTCAACCTTCCCTTGGGAAATGATGGAGAAGGAATCTCGTCCCAAACCTGTATCCAAGAAAAGATCATGAATATCACGCAGACGAACTTTCTTGCCGTCAATCTTGTATTCGCTATCTCCACTACGGTAGATATGGCGTTCTACCCTGATTTCTTGACCAGCGTCCTTGATAAATCCGTCATGATTATCCAAAGTCACAACTACAGAAGCATAATTGAGCGGCTTGCGACTTTCTGTTCCGGCAAAGATGACATCCGGCATCTTACCACCACGGAGGCTCTTGACACTAGACTCCCCCAAGGCCCATCGCAGACTTTCTGTAATATTCGACTTTCCAGATCCATTAGGACCCACAACTGCCGTCACACCTTGGTCAAAGACGACCTTGGTCTTATCAGCAAACGACTTGAATCCTTGAATTTCAATTTCCTTTAAATACATGAATCAAGCCCCTTCTCAACTGCATTTTTAGCAGCTTCTTGCTCTGCTAGTTTTTTTGAGCGACCATGACCTTGACCGATACTCTTACCTTCGACAAGAACTTCTACATCAAAGACCTTATCGTGGGCAGGACCCGTTTCAGAAATCACCTGATAACGAATAGCCACATCTCCATTGACCTGAAGTAACTCCTGTAGATGGGTTTTGTAGTCTGTAATCATCTCAAACTCGCCTGCTTCAACCTTAGGAATCATGACTTGATAGATAAATGCCTTAACCTTGGCCACATCCTTGTCCAAAAGAAGAGCACCAAGAAAGGCTTCAAAGGCATCACCAAGAATGGTGTCACGGTTACGACCACCAGACTTTTCTTCCCCTTTACCCAGCTTGATAAACTGATCAAACTGACAATCACGCGCAAAACCAGCCAAACTCTCCTCACGGACAATCATAGCACGGAGTTTAGACAAGTCTCCCTCAGGCTTTTTAGGATATTTTTTATACAGATATTCTGAAATCAATAACTGTAGAACAGCGTCTCCTAAAAATTCCAAGCGTTCATTGTGTGAAATTTTTAAGAGGCGGTGCTCATTGGCATAACTCGTATGAGTAAAGGCAGTCTCCAGTAAGTTTTTGTCTGCAAATTCGATTGCAAAATGGTTCTTTAGTACAGTTTGTAATTCTTTCATACCAACCTCTTTCTAACTGATAACAGTCCTTTTTATTATATCAAAAAAAGCCCCCTGAGTCACTTTAAAATGGGACTGGAAAGCATTTGGGCATTCTTTAAAAAGAGATTTTCAGTTTTAAGGGCCAATTTAGGGCTGTGTAAAGAAAAAAGCCCTATTAAAGGCTTTTTAGGATGTTTACATCCACCCTGAGGGAATCGAACCCCCATCTCAAGAACCGGAATCTTACGTGATATCCATTACACTAAGGGTGGAAACTTGTTTTATTATAACAGAAATTTGCTCTAATAACAAGTTTTTTTCTGGCCAAATAGCCCGTCTTAGTGGGAAGCATCCCCATTCCAAATAGAGTTTTTCACGATAACATAATCAACGTGTTTAAGGTCAGCAACCTGACGTCCACCTGCATATGAAATAGCACTTTGAAGGTCTTGTTCCATCTCAGTTAAAGTGTCTTGCAGATGACCTTTAGCAGGAAGCAAGATACGTTTGCCTTCCACATTTTTGTAAGCACCTTTTTGATATTGTGAAGCTGAACCATAGTACTCTTTGAACTGTTCACCATCAACTTCAATCGTTTTCCCTGGACTTTCGATGTGTCCTGCAAAGAGGGAACCAATCATGACCATGCTAGCACCGAAACGAATAGACTTAGCAATATCACCGTGAGTACGAATTCCTCCATCAGCAATAATCGGTTTACGTGCAGCCTTGGCACACCAACGTAGAGCAGCCAACTGCCAACCACCTGTACCAAAACCTGTCTTGACCTTGGTGATACAAACCTTACCTGGACCGATTCCGACCTTAGTAGCATCCGCACCAGCATTTTCCAATTCACGCACAGCTTCTGGTGTTCCCACATTTCCAGCAATGACAAAGGTATCTGGCAATTCTTTTTTGATGTGTTGAATCATAGAAATCACGCTATCCGCATGACCGTGGGCAATGTCAATCGTGATGTACTCAGGAGCATCAGCCTTGAGCTGGCTCACAAAATCATACTCATAATCCTTAACACCAACAGAGATAGAAGCAATAAGCCCTTGCTCATGCATACGCTTAATAAAAGGAATGCGTCCTGCCTCATCAAAACGGTGCATAATGTAGAAGTAACCACCTTTAGCCAGTTGCTCAGCTACCTTTTCATCCAAAATTGTCTGCATATTAGCTGGCACAACAGGTAGTTTAAAGGTGTGCTTTCCTAGAGTGACACTTGTATCCGCTTCTGCACGACTTTTAATCACACATTTATTTGGAATCAATTGAATATCTTCGTAATCAAAAATTGGAAATTCATTTAACATCTCGATGTCTCGTTTCTTTTGTAATGACCTACCTATGCTCTCGCATCACTACGTCTTTTCCGACGTTTCCTTAATTTATTATAAACCAAAGTACAGTTTTTGTCAAATATTTTTATAAATCAAAATTTATTGTTCGGATTTTATTGTATGAATAAAAAAGAAAGAGGAGAGATTATTTTCTCCCCACTTCTTCTACATTCTAATAATACTCACCCTGACGATAGTCCCATGAGTTAAAGGTGTCTGACAGGTGCATCATAATCTTATCAATGTCAAGCCCTTTGCGGATTACAACTGGAGCTGGTGAAGTTGAACGTGCTCCTCCTTGTTCTGGGATGAGTTTACCGTATTTATCAACCATAGAGACCATCACACCTTGCTCGTAGCGAGTTTCAATCGTTTTGTCAGGCTGGATAGATGCCACATAGTCGTCTGCCTCGATAACAAGGTCAACTGCCCTTTCGATGCGTTCTCCGATACCTTCTACTTTACCACGGTTTCCTTTTCCAGATGGGTTTGCAGATGAGGCATAGACCATCTTGCCTTCTTCCCAAAGTTTGGCAGCCAATTGTTCACCAGCTTTCCCAAACTTGATAACGAAACAGCTAGTACCACGCACATCAGTCATCAGCTCTTCACGGCCATCCCCATAAGCTTTCAATTTCTCAAAGGCTTCTGGTTTCCAAGGAAGGATACAACCAAGAAGAATATCTTCGTCCCAATGTTTTTGGTAGAAGGCTTCAATTTCTGGGTTGAGTTGTGCTAAAGCGCGAAGCTCATCCATGCTACCACAGAGAACAACACCTGGTTTGTTACGGTTACGCTCTTTGGCTTCAAACTTGCGTTCAAGTCCTGCCTTATCGCTAGTCATGATGATATAACCAACTTTAGTAGGGCAAACGATACATCCGCCCTCACCTTTTAAAATGTCATAGCCTTCTTGTGAAAGTGTTCCGTTCCATTGAATGTGTTTTGTCATAGTTCTATTTCCTTTTCTATTTTTCTTCTAATCCTGCCAGTAGGCTGGTCGTTGTTTTTCATAAGCAGCAATCAAGTCTTCATACTGCAAGGTAATTCCGATATCATCCAAACCATTTAAGAGTTTGTGTTTCCATTCGCTATCGATTTCAAAAGTGAATTCTCCAACTGGTGAAATGATTTTTTGTTGTTCCAAGTCCACAGTTACCTGGTCAGTTGGTTGTAGCTGGGCTAGTTTCTCTCTAACCTCTCTGGGCTGAACGATGGGCAACATGCCATTATTGAGTTCATTATTGTAATGAATATCACCAAAAGACCCTGCAATCACAACCTTAAAACCATAGTCCGCTAGAGCCCAAGCTGCATGTTCCCTCGAAGAGCCTGCGCCGAAGTTATCCCCTGAAATGAGAATACTGGCTTTGCGGTATTCAGGTCGGTTAAAGACAAAGTCTGGGTCCTCAGTATACTTGTCATCCAGATAACGCCAAGCATACATGAGGTACTTACCAAAGCCTTTTTTATCAATTAACTTGAGAAACTGCTTGGGTAGGATTTGGTCGGTGTCGATATTATCATTCATGAGAGGAACGGTCGTTCCCGTATAAACTGTAAATTTCTCCATATCCTCTCCTTACTGGGCTTCTGGCATTTGCCGAACATCTACGAAGCGCCCTGCAATAGCTGCCGCAGCTGCCATGGCTGGACTGCAGAGATGGGTCTTAGCACCAAAGCCTTGTCTATCTTCAAAGTTTCGATTGCTGGTTGAGGCACAGTGGACACCATCTGGAACCTTATCAGGATTCATCCCTAGGCACATAGAGCATCCTGGGTCTCTCCACTCAAAACCAGCGTCTAGGAAAACCTTGTCCAAGCCCAACTTCTCAGCAGCTCGTTTGACAGGACGAGAGCCCGGAACCACGATAGCCGTTAAGTTAGGAGCTATTTTCTTCCCTTTGACAAATCGCGCCGCCAGCTGCAAGTCACTGAGACGAGCATTGGTACAAGAACCGATAAAGATATAGCCTAGTTCAATATCAGCTGGCTTTTGACCAGGCTCCAAGTCCATGTAATTGTAGGCTCGTTCATCATTCATATCTTTGATTTCTGGGAAGCTACTGTCAAAGTCAACCCCCATAGCAGGATTGGTTCCCCAGGTCACCATGGGAGCCAAGTCTGAGACATCCATCCGGATAACCTTATCGTAAACGGCATCCTCATCACTGACAAGGGTCCTCCAATCCGCCACAGCCTCTTCAAAATCCTCTGGAACACATTCCCGTCCCTTGAGATAATCATAGGTGGTTTGGTCCGGATTCATGATTCCCATCTTGGAACCAAACTCGATGGACATATTGCAGATGGTCATTCGCTCTTCCATGCTCAGTGCATCAATCGCTTGTCCCCGATATTCCACCACGTAGCCAACGCCGCAAGCAACGCCGTACTTGGCAATCAGGGCGAGAATGTAATCCTTGGAATAAACTCCTTTTTGAGGAACACCAGTGAATTCCACCAACATTTTCTTGGGTTTGACCTGCCAGAGGGTCTGTGTTGCAAAGACATGTTCGACCTCACTGGTCCCAATCCCAAAGGCGATGGCTCCAAAAGCTCCGTGGGTTGCCGTATGGCTGTCTCCACAGACGATAAATTTTCCTGGTTGAGTCCGTCCTGTTTCTGGACCCACCATGTGCACGATCCCCTGCTTTTCAGAACCGTGGGCTGCATGTTCAATCCCAAACTCCTCAACATTTTCAGCAAGCTTATCAATTTGAGCCTTAGAAATCACATCTCGAATATCATAGATATTGACTGTTGGGACATTGTGGTCAAAGGTTCCAAATGTCAAGTCTGGCCGTCTCAATCTGCGACCTGTGTTTCGCAGTCCTTGAAAAGCTTGCGGGCTAGTCACCTCGTGGATATAATGCTGGTCCACATACATGAGTTGGGGCTGCCCCTCTTCTCCTGTGATGACATGACGGTCCCATAATTTATCAAAAATCGATTTTCCTGCCATCCATTACCTCCAAATAAAATATAAGGCTCCTAGTGTGGTCACCATCCCAAGAAACCAAACTGTTTTAAAATACCATTTTCGAGTCTTGTGGTGAAAGATGATTCCTGCTAACCAGGCACCAAAACCACCACAAACAAAGGCTAAAATGAGTAAGATTTTCTCTGGGATGCGCCAAGCTCTTCTCCTTGCCTTGGATTTGTCAATAGCATAAATCAAGAAAACCATGACATTCCAAATCAAAAGGACTAGAGTAATTTTTACGTCTAACTTCATAACCTTGCAATAATAGCTTCCGTCATTTCCTTTGTCGAAGCCTGTCCTCCTATATCTCTCGTTAAAATTTCAGATGCCAAACTTGCCTCAACAGCACGTTCAATGCGCTCCGCATCCTCATGACGTCCAAAACTATCTCTCAACATCATGGCAACTGATAAAATCATGGAGATAGGATTTGCAATTCCTTGACCTGCAATATCAGGTGCTGAACCGTGAATAGGTTCATAGAGACTTGGTCCATTTTCAGAATGACTGGCTGATGGCATAACTCCAAGTGTGCCAGATAGAACGCTTGATTCATCAGAGAGAATATCTCCAAAAAGATTCTCCGTTACAATAACATCAAACTTGGCAGGATTGGTAATCATAAGCATAGCAGCTGAGTCCACCAGTTGGTGTTCCAAGGTCACATCTGGGAAAGCCTGTGCGACCTTCTCAGCTACTTTCCGCCAGAGTTTTGAAGTCGCTAGAACATTTTGCTTATCAATACTAGTAACGATTTTTCTCCGACTTCTTGCTATTTCAAAGGCTTTGCGAATAATCCGCTCTACTTCCTCATAGCTGTAGTCGTTGATATCACGGGCTTTTCTCTCTTCAAGAATATGATCTCCAAAGTAGATCCCGCCTGTCAACTCACGCACCACGACAAAGTCCACACCAGCAATTCGTTCTGGTTTGAGAGGTGACAAATGCTTAAGACTGTCAAAGATTTTTACAGGGCGAATATTAGCGTAAAGATTGAGTTCCTTACGGAGAGCCAGCAAACCTTGTTCAGGCCGAACCGCTGCTCCATCATACTGAGGACTACCGATAGCCGCTAGGAGAATAGCATCTGCTTCATGACATACCTTGAGGGTTTCATCAGGTAAGGGATGACCTTCAGCATCAATACCTGCACCGCCAAAGGGTCGTCTATCAATCTCGTAGTCAAAGCCTGTTTTTTTAGCTAGAGCCTCCAGAACTTCTAAACCAGCCTCCATGATTTCTGGGCCGATTCCATCCCCTGCTAGAGCTACTATTTTCTTTGTCATAGCATTCTCCTTTACACACTAGGCATATCGCGATAGGAAACACTGCGTCCCATCTCACCAGCATTCTCTTTTTGAACAAAGGTATTGGCATTGATGTAGGCAATAGCAGATGCTTTCAGTACATCGAAATCAAGCCCTGCTGCATTAAAGATGGTTTCTGTATCTCTGTTTTCAACAGTAACCAAGACCCGAGCTTGGGCATCAATTCCATCTGTCACAGCGTCAATAGTATAGGACACCAAGCGGACGGATTGGTTAAAGAACTTATCGATAGCGTTAAAGATTGCTTCAACGGAACCTTGCCCTGTCGCATTAAATTCGACCTTCTCACCATCCATATTAGCAAGGCTAACGAGCGCTTCGATGTCATTATCTGCATGAGTTTGAAGTTGTAAATCATCAAAATGGAAGCCTTCTGGGTTTTCAACCATGGTTCCAGCCACCAGTGCACGAATATCTGCATCTGTGATTTCTTGTTTCTTATCTGCCAGTGCCTTGAACTTAGCAAAGAGTGGTTTGATATCCTCTTCTGTAAAGTCTAGGGCCAATTCTCTTAGTTTCTCAACAAAGGCATGGCGGCCAGACAATTTACCAAGCGGAAGACTATTACTCTTAACACCGACCAATTCAGGTGTGATAATCTCATAAGTAAGAGGATTTTTAAGGACTCCGTCTTGGTGAATACCAGACTCGTGAGAAAAGGCATTGCCACCAACCACAGCCTTGTTTTTAGGAACTGGAATACCAGAGAAGCGAGAAACCATTTCTGACGTATTCATTGTTTCATCCAAAACAATATCACTAGTTGCTTGGAAGAAATCCTCACGAATCTTCAAAGCAACAGCTACTTCTTCAAGAGCAACATTACCTGCGCGTTCACCGATACCATTAATAGTTCCCTGGACACGTCCAGCACCGTGTTTAATTGCTGTCAAAGTATTTGCAGTTGCCATACCGAGATCATCATGACAGTGGACACCAAAGACAACTTTATGATCTGATTTAATATTTTCAGTCAAGTGATCAAAGATGCGTGCAAACTCTTCTGGCGTGGTGAATCCAACCGTGTCAGGGATATTGATATAAGACGCACCAGCATCAACCGCTGTTTGAACGACTTGTAATAGGAAATCCAACTCTGTTCTAGTCGCATCCTCTGGAGAGAATTCGACCACTTCAAACTTAGAACGTGCATAAGAGACATGCTTCTTAATAGCTTCTAGAATCTCTTCCTTGCTCTTATTGAGCTTGTACTTGCGGTGAATCGGACTGGTAGCGATAAAGACATGAATCTGTGGATACTTGGCATCCTTAAGTGCCTCATAACAAGCATCAATATCAGATTTTACAGAACGAGCTAATCCTGTCACTGCTGTTTTTTTCATGGCTTTAGCAATTTCTTGAACGGCTATAAATGAATCTGGACTAGCAGCCGGAAAACCAGCTTCAATTACAGAAATTCCCCATTTCTCCAGCTGTCTTGCAATGGAAACTTTTTCCTTTATTGAGAAGTTAACACCAGGTGTTTGTTCCCCATCACGAAGACTTGTATCAAAAAATTCAACTTTACGCATAAGATTTCCCCTTTTCCAAATGTGGTTTTAAAAAAACATCTCGCTCAGAAGTCCAAGCGAGATGTTGATTCACTCCCGCTTGGTAAGCCAAACAGGACTAATGCTTTTTGCACTAGCCCGAGTACCTCAACAACAAAGCAAATTGATTAAACTTAGCTGTTTTCATGTTTGACTTTCTCCTTCGTTTGATATCTTGTTTAGTATTGTAGCATAGGCAAAAGCACTTGTCAAGAAAAAATCTATTATTTTCTGAAAATTTCTTCAGTAGAGAATATTTCGCTAATTGAAAGTTCTTGAAAATCCTTGAAAAGTTTTATTTTTTAGAAGTTAAATTCCAACTTTTTTCAATCAATTCCAGTACTATTTCATCTGACAACGTATCATCAAGTGCCACACTAATCCAGTATCTCCTATTCATATGAAAAGCTGGATAAATGCCATTTTGTGAAAGCAAGTCCACTACTTGGTCGTGTTTGAGGTTGACTGCTTCCACCTGTCCTTCTCTGCCCTTTTCTAGCCTATCCCAAGGTATTCTCATCACAACAGCATACCACTTCTTATTGTCTTCATGTCTTAACACTGCCGTATCAGGCGATTTCTCCCACAGATACTCCAGCTGATTACCATACTTTTCCTGAACTTGAGTCATGATTCGCTTGGTCTGAGGACAGATAAAATCCTGCACCTCAAAACAAGCCTTTCGAATCTGGTAAAGAATCTCCAGACAAGCTTCACGGACATTTCCGACAAAACTTCCTCTCATGCTTTCCATATGGACTTGAGGATAGAGATCACCCGTTTCCCGGTCAAAGACCTGAAAACACACATTATCAGCAGTGATGGAGACTGTCATGACAAAGTCACCTTGCAAAATCTGGCAACTATAGATCCAGACTCCACTATTTTCTACAAAACCAAAAGCATGAGCCTTTTCTTGATTAAACTGATAGGATTTAAAAATTTCAAACATAAGTGAAAACTGCTACCAAAAGCTAGCAGTTCCTTTCTATTTTTTAAAAGACAACCTTGGTTCCATGCAATTGTGTCACACCTAGCTGATCGATAAAGGTTTGACGGTTGTCAAGGTCAATCCCGCCACCTGGTAGAATTTCAATCTTACCTTTAGCGTGCTCTAAAATTCTGTGATAGTGAGCAAAACGTTTTTCTAAGGAGTCACCAGATACACCCGCACGAGTCAGAATTCGAGTGACACCAGCTTGACTAAGCCAGTCAATAGCTTCCAGTTGATCTTCATCGCTCAATTCATCAAAGGCCATGTGGAAGACAATTTCCATTCCTTTTGATGCAGCAATTAACTTTTCAAGATTAGGCTTATCCAACTTCTTATCAGCAGTTAAACCCCCAAATACAACTCCTTGACTTCCAGCCTGAGCAGCCAACCGAATGTCTTCTAGCATAATTGCAATTTCTAGTTCATTATAGACAAAGTCGCCACCACGTGGACGAATCATGGTCATGATGGTTGTATCGTAGTTAGCTGCCAATTCAACCGCTGCCTTGGTCACTCCATAGCTGGGAGTTGTCCCACCAACTGCTAGATTGTCACAAAGTTCGATTCGACGAGCTCCAACCTGCATCGCTTTTTCAAGCAAGGTCACATTTTCAGCACAAAATTCGTAAATCATTTGATTCTCCTTGAAAATTACTTTAAATTTATTATATCATATTGTTGTGAATATGCTTTCAATTTTATCAAGGCAAATAACTACTATTTTAACTATTCTTTGTCTGGAATAACCTTAAAGAGATAATAGGTTATAAAGATAGTCAAAGCACCCAGACCGATTTTGACTGGTAAGAGAGGGGCAAAATAAATGGAAATTCCCATCAAGATGTAGATAGATACGATAATTTTTTTCTTTCGTTCACGCGCAATAGACTTGGTCTCGCGAAAATCAGCTACATATGCTTGATAGAGCTTAGTATGATAAAGCCAATCTTCGAAGCGCTTGGAACTTCTGGAGAAACAAGCAATAGACAACAAAAGAAAAGGCGTTGTAGGCAGCAAGGGCAAAACAACCCCAATAATAGCCAAGGCCAGTGATAAAAAACCAATTATCAAATAGATAAGACGCATAACTTCTCCTAGTTAAAATAATCTTCTTCTAGTTTCGCATAAAATGATGAATTTTGTCAAGTTCTAACCAAAAAGAGCCTGAAATTCACTTTCAGGACTCTTCTCTTATTTAATCTTTTCTTCCTCGTAGTCACCCTTGCTACAAACAACCTGCTTACCACCACCACGGACTTTTTTCTCCATGAGGAAGTTGCCACATTTTGGACAGTCACGACCAACAGGCTTATCCCAAGAGGTAAATTCACATTCCGGATAACGATTGCAACCATAGAAGAGGCGGTTACGCTTGGTTTTACGCTCAATGATTTGTCCCTGATGACAACTTGGACACTCAACACCAATCTCTTTCACGATTGCTTGGGTATGACGGCAATCTGGAAAATTGCTACAAGCGTAGAATTTACCAAAACGACCAAGTTTAATGACCATTGGACTGCCACACACTTCACAGTCAAATCCAGCTGGTTCATCCTTGATTTGGATTTTTTCCATTTCTTCTTCAGCCTTGGCGACTTCTTTTGAGAATGGTTTGTAAAAGGCATCAATGACACGTTGCCACTGCTCTTTTCCGACTTCGACATCATCCAGTTTGCCTTCCATTTCGGCTGTGAAGGTCACGTTTACGATATCTGGGAAATATTCAACGATGAGCTTGTTAACAATTTCTCCCAACTCTGTTGGTTCAAAACGTTTAGCTACAAGGCGAACATAATAACGTTTCTGAATAGTTTCAATAGTTGGCGCGTAGGTTGACGGACGTCCAACCCCATTTTCCTCCAAGGTCTTGATCAGGGTCGCTTCAGAATAACGAGCAGGCGGTTGGGTGAAATGTTGCTCTGGTTTGCTATTGACCTGTTTAACCACATCTCCAACAGCCATATCTGGTAACATCTTATTCTTGTCAGAATCATTATAAATGGCAAGATAACCATCAAACTTAATCTGACTACCATTAGCAGCAAATTGAATTCCATTTTGCGACAATTTAACAGCCATGGTATCAAAGACAGCAGCTGTCATCTGGCTAGCCACAAAACGATTCCAGATAAGAGTATAAAGCTTAAGCTGATCCTTGTCCAGATACTTAGCGATGCTTTCAGGTGTATTAAAAACACTAGACGGGCGAATAGCCTCGTGGGCATCCTGAGCTCCTGAAGCATTTTTGACCTTGCTACCATGCTTAGAATACTTACTACCAAAACGGTCCGTAATGAAGCTTGCTGCCTCATTTTGCGCTACAGGACTGATACGAGTCGAATCGGTACGCATATAGGTAATCAAACCTTGAACACCAGAACCAATATTAATCCCTTCATAAAGCTGTTGGGCAACCATCATAGTCTTTCGAGTACGGAAGTTAATTTTATTGGCAGCGTCCATCTGCATGGATGAAGTGGTATAGGGTAAAGGAGCATTGCGTTTGCGCTCTTTCTTATCTACCTGATCCACTGAAAAATCCTTACTAGTCAGACGAGACAAGACTTCCTTGACCTCATCATTGCTAGTCAATTTCAGCTTTTTGCCATCCACTCCATAGAAGGAAGCTTGAAATTGCTTGGTTCCCTTTTTAAAAACACCATCAATTGTCCAGTATTCTTCTGGTTGGAAGGCATTAATTTCATTTTCACGGTCAATGATTAACTTAAGCGCAATGGACTGAACGCGACCTGCTGACAAGCCCTTCTTGACCTTTTTCCACAAAATAGGCGAAATCGAATACCCTACCAAGCGGTCCAAAACACGACGAGCCTGTTGGGCATCGACCAAGTCCATATCAATCTTGCGAGGTTCTTTAAAAGCATTTTTGACCGCATCCTTGGTGATTTCATTGAAGACCACACGGTTGGCATCATTTTCATCTAAGTTGAGAATGTGAGCCAAATGCCAAGAAATCGCTTCTCCTTCACGGTCCGGGTCACTCGCCAGAAAGACTTTATTAGCTTTTTTAGCTTCTTTTTTCAAGTCATTGATAAGAGGACCTTTTCCTCGGATATTAATATATTGCGGTTCATAATTATTTTCAATATCGACGGACATACTGGATTTCTTCAAATCCCGAATATGACCGACACTGGCTAAAACCTTGTAGTTTCTGCCGAGATATTTTTCAATCGTCTTGGCCTTAGCAGGCGACTCCACGATTACTAGATTTTTTTTAACTGTTGATTTTTTCTTTTTTGTTGCCGTAGCCACAGTATCACACCTTTTCAAAGTAATAAACTTTATAAAGTGTAAACCATTTTGGCATAACTGTCAAGACTTAGCTCCTATATAGAAGAAAAGTTTGTCTAGTAAGCGAAATTTCGTCTTAAAATTCAAATTCTGCAAGAACATCCTGCCCACTGGTGACCAATTTTGCCCCTTCCTGAATCAAATGATGGCAACCGCCTGATAGTCCATCTAAAATGCTACCAGGAATAGCAAAGACATCGCGTCCTTCTTCCATTGCTCTCTCACAGGTAATGAGACTGCCTGAGCGCATCTTGGCCTCTGCTACAATCACGCCACGACAAAGTCCAGCAATGATGCGATTACGGGCAGGAAAATGAAATTTTAGAGGTTGTACGCCAGGTCCATATTCACTGAGAATCAGATGGTCATTGCCGATGTAGTCTTGCAAGCGTTTATTGGCTTTAGGATAAAACACATCCAATCCTGTTCCAATCACTGCAATAGTTTTTCCGCCATTCTGAAGAGCTGCCATATGAGCTGCTGTATCGATACCCTTGGCTAATCCACTGACGATAACCAGTTCATTTTCCAAGCCCTGAATGACTTTTTCAACTGACTTAGCTCCCTGTTTGCTACAAGCACGACTGCCCACGACTGCTACCTTAGGAAATTTCAAGAGATCAAGATTTCCCTTGTAAAATAAAAGTACAGGCGCATCGTATATTTCACTCAAATCCCAAGGGTAACAGTCATCTAAAATAGAAAAAGATGGAAATTTTTGAAATTCTTTCTCCAAATGCGAATCGTCTATCTGAAAATAACGTTCCATAAAAACGGCTGGATTTCGGCAACCTGATATATCTGCAATATCACCTAACAACAGTTCTTGATCAACATTTTCACCGTATTCTAGGACATTCAAAATCTGTTGATTGGTCAAACCTGATTTTTTTAACTTATAGATTTCATAGTTTGTGATTTTCATAAATATCTCCATTTCTTTTTCTACTCATCTATTTATTCGTAAAAAATCAAAAAAACATCCGACTATTTTAGCCAGATGTTGGAATCTTTAATTTTCGTTTTTAAGAATTTCTTCTAATTTATGGTAGTCTTGGACACTATCGATTTCATAGATACTATTGCCTTCTAATTCTTCAACATAGACATCCAGCTCTTTGATATTATCCTTAACCATATTGTCCCAGTAGAGATCAACAAATTCACCACTTGCATAAGCCTTGTCGATAAAGCTGACAATCTTTTCTGCAGTTGGAGCGTCCCAGAAGGATACACCACTAAGGATACGACCAGCCTTGCTATCAACAGTAATGTCTTGAACCTTATAGTCATCTCCATAGACCAAGAACCATTCGTTGGTACAATCTTCACGATAGACACTAAAATAAGTCGAACGAGTCAAATCATTGCGGAACATATTTTTAAAGAGATAATTATCGGCATCAATAACATAGCTATTGGCCAATTCTTCTTTTACAAGATAGAGAGAGTAAAAGTTATTGTAGTCAGCGTATTTATCATTGAAGACGAGGCGAACACCATATTTTTCTTTCAAGTAATCGAATTGTTCTTTAAGGTAACCAACAATGATGATGATTTCATTGATTCCTTTTTCTTTTAAAAACTCAATTTGGTATTCAATCAAGGGTTTTTGATTAACCTGAACCAAGGCTTTAGGGGTATTTTCAGTCATAGGACGCAAGCGAGTTCCCAAGCCCGCTGCTAAGATAATGGCTTTCACACGAATCTCCTTTATTCTTTAATAATAATATAAACTCCAGCAATGACGACAAGTGACGTAATAATTGTCAGCATATCTAGCGGTGCGCCCAAGAAAACAACTGCAAACAAGACAGTCCAAACTACATAACTCACGTTCAAGCCTGTAGCCTTGGCTGGTTGCAAGCGATTGATAGCGATATAATAAGCCAAGTAGGAAATCATATCAAAGGCTGCAAAGACAATCATAAGACCTAGTAATTGTCCATTGGCCACTTCTGCAAATGACTGATGAGAAAAGAGCACAATCACAAGATAGGACAAGAATGAAGTCACTTGACGGATTAAGAGGGCTTCGATTTCACTCAGTTCACTTTCCATGGCAAAAGAGCTAAGAACACTCTCACTTCCCCATGCAATAGCACAAACCAAAGCACAGAGAATCCCAATGTAGAAGGAATTGACCTGTTCAACCTTATAGGTCTGAGCAATAATCCCTGCAATAATCAAGACAATACCAAATACAGTATTTTTTGAAATCTTGTGCTTCAAAAAGAAGAAAGCCAATAAAACCGAAATCGCAGGGTAAATAGCCGATACAGATGAAGCTAAGGAACTTCCGATATACTTAACCGCATAAAGATTGGCCTGCATACCAATAGGGCCTGCTAGCAAGGCTCCGATGATCACACTAACATTGCGAATATTTAAGAAAATTGAAAGACGAACTTTTCCTTCTTTTACCAAGAGAAAAGCTAGTAAGATAAAGATACTCAAGAAATCGTGAGCAGCGGCCACCACAAAGGGCGACAAATCTGTAAAAATCGAAAAGATATAAGCACTAATCGTTAGACCTAAACCCCAGAAAATACCTGAGAGTAGACCAAAAGAAACTCCATTTTTATTTTTCATCTGAACCTCCATAATATGACAAACCTTTAACAGCTCTTTGGTAACGATTCACACCATAGTCACCAAAATCTGCGCCTTGCTCTTCCTTATAGACAGTCCATAGACTCCAAATAGTATCTTGTAAAATTTTATAAATGGCAATCTTTTCACGAGAGACAGGTGTTTGCTCACTCTCATAGTGAGATAAGAAGGCTTCTTCCTCTTGGGGAGTGAATTCGGACTCTAAAAAGAGAGCAGCCAAATCCCACATTGGATCGTTCATTGATGAATATTCCCAGTCAATCAGATATAGACGTCCTTGAGGTGATTCGATAAAGTTTTCAGGCACCAAATCGATATGACAAGATTTTCTATCAACACCTAAGTCAGCCAGTCTTTTCTCTAAGGAGAAAACTTCTTTTCTAACTGCTTCATAGTTGGCATAAGGGATTTTCTCTTCAATCAAGGATTCGTATTTTTTGATTTCTTCAAAAGGAGCAAATTCTCCTCTTAATTCCTTGCCAGAAGCATGAATAGTTTGTAATATTGGAGCAATTTTATCAAATTTGGTCTTGATTGACATTGAATCAAGCGTAATCGCAGATTCGATATACTCATTTACTTTGATACCAGCTTCAATATCAAAAAGATAATTTTTTACATCTAAGTCTAAATCCTTTAGTAGTTCAAGATTGTACTTTTCATCTTGACGATTAATCAGTTTTTCTGTCCCTTTACCAAAAAATTTAACAATGTATTGCTTATTTGTCGTTTTGATCAAATAGTTTTGATTGGTCATTCCCCCCAGTTGTTCAACATTGAGGACTTCCTCTTCTTGACTAAGTAAGGAAGAAATTTTTTCTTTAATGATTTTCTCCACAATTAACCTCCAGGACTTATACTTCCCACTTAAACACGGTTTTAAAGGCTGTGTTTAAATCGGTTGCAAAGACACGGTGAATATCTTTAATTTCTCTTACAGGTTCTTCTAGATAAAGGATATTTTTAAGACGATTGGCAAATTTCTTGACTTCCATCATTTGGATTGCATTTTCAAAATCAATGCGACCAGAACGAGAGGACCCAACTAAGAGCAAGCCCTTTTCTAAGGCATCACGAGTATTGAGATTGACTTTATATTCGCTAACTCCCATCATGAGAATCGTTCCCTGAGGACGAATGTAGCGAATCAAGTCATTAATAGCTGGTCCAGTACCATCACCACCACAACACTCAAAAGCATGGTCAAAGGCCAAATCTTCAGGAATATTATCAGTAATATAACATTCTTTGGCAAATGAGAAAAGTTCCAATTTTTCCCAATGACGACCAATAACCACAATCTCTGCATCTGGCAAAGTATAGTTGATAATATTAGCAACCACAAAAGCTAAACTTCCATCTCCGATAACGGCGATTCGGTCCCGCTTGCTATGAGCAAGGGTCAATAGACGACTCATAGCGTGCATACCGACACTGACAAACTCTGTAATCGCTGCAACCGTATCTTCGATAGCATCATAAGCCACCACACGATCTTTAGGAAGAGAAACAAACTCTCTCATAAAGCCATCAAATCCACTAGACAAGAAATGAGCCCCTGTCATGTAGTTTTCATAGAATTCTTCATCACTCTGCATAGGAGGCTGATTAGGAATCATGACAACTTTTTGCCCAACCTCATAGGTTCCTGTCGGGTCAGAAATAACGGTTCCACATGACTCGTGAATCATTGCCATTGGAAGCTTTTTATTCAAAATCTTTGGATCACGTTTTCCTTGGTAGTAACGCTGATCCGCATGACAGACCGCCATATAATTAGGGCGGATGAGGATATGATTCTCTTGGTCAATAGCCTCTTCCTGATATTTGACATTGATAAACTTAGGCTTAGTTAGTTGATAAATTTGATTAATCATTTTACTAGTCTTTCTCAATCATACTTTTTGCAATCTTCAAATCTGTTACGGTTGTAATCTTCAGATTTGAGTATTCACCTTTGGCCAAGGCCACATCTTTTCCTTTGATCACAAAGATTTTACATGCATCTGTCAAGATTTCCTTCTCTTCATCAGAAAGAGATCCATAAAGGTCCATGAAGTCCTTGCAACGGAATGTTTGAGGTGTTTGTCCTTGATAAAGGTGAGCACGATTTGGAATATCTGTAATAAATTGACCATTGGTACTTTCAACGATAGTATCAACCGCTTCTACAACTGTGTCCACTGCGTCATGATTTTGGGCAAGTTGGATATTGTCCTGAATCATGCGAAGCGTAATAAATGGACGAACAGAATCGTGGGTAACAACGATATCCTCTGGTGTAAGCGGACGATAAGCATCAATGGCTTCAATGATTTTCTCAATACTTGTATTGCGGTCAGCACCACCTTTTGTAATGATGATACGTTCCTTATGAAGAGGAAGATATTTATCTACAAGATCTTCTGCATGAGAAACCCAGTCTCCATGAACCCCAACTACAATTTTTTCAATACTTGGTTCCAAGACAAATTTTTCAATTGTATGAATCAAGATAGGTCGATCACCTAGCTCTAAAAATTGTTTTGGCAAGTTACTGATTCCCATACGTGTGCCAGTTCCACCAGCAAGAATTCCTGCATAAATCATCTTTTTTCTCCTTTGTCTTACTAAAAAAACTTATTCTCTCTATTATACCACAATCTAGTCCTATCATAAAAGAAATACTAGTCATCCCGTTCTAGAATAGGAGGATTAAGCAGTTCCATTATTCAAAGAAACTGGTCCATTTCTAGTAGTGACTAGGAATTCTGTAGTCATTACTAATAAATGGCTGTGAAATTTTAGAGTTCTTCAGAATAATATACTTTCCTTAAAAAAATCTTAAAATTAAACTTTGAAACTTCAAAGTGATTGCTTGACTTACTGCCCTTCATTTCTTATTAGCTAACTTTATGATATAATGAAAAACGAGGTAAATTGAATGAAAAGTATAAAATTAAATGCTCTATCTTATATGGGAATTCGTGTCTTGAATATTATTTTTCCCATCTTAACTGGTACCTACGTCGCGCGTGTCTTGGACCGAACTGACTATGGTTACTTCAACTCTGTCGACACAATTTTGTCATTTTTCTTACCCTTTGCAACTTATGGAGTCTATAACTACGGTTTACGGGCCATCAGTAATGTCAAGGATAACAAAAAAGATCTGAATAGAACCTTCTCGAGTCTTTTTTATTTGTGCATAGCTTGTACGATTTTGACCACCGCTGTCTATATCCTTGCCTATCCTCTCTTCTTTACAGATAATCCAATCATCAAAAAGGTCTACCTTGTTATGGGGATTCAACTCATTGCCCAGATTTTTTCAATCGAGTGGGTCAATGAAGCTCTGGAAAATTACAGTTTTCTTTTTTACAAGACTGCCTTCATCCGTATCCTGATGCTGGTCTCTATTTTCCTGTTTGTCAAAAATGAACACGATATTGTTGTCTATACACTTGTGATGAGTTTATCGACACTGATTAACTATCTGATTAGTTATTTTTGGATTAAAAGAGACATTAAGCTTGTTAAGATTCACATAAGTGATTTTAAACCGCTCTTTCTCCCTTTGACAGCCATGTTGGTCTTTGCCAATGCCAATATGCTCTTCACTTTTTTGGATCGTCTCTTCCTCGTTAAAACAGGGATTGATGTCAACGTTAGTTACTATACCATGGCTCAACGAATTGTGACCGTTATAGCTGGTGTTGTAACAGGAGCTATCGGAGTGAGTGTGCCTCGTCTCAGTTACTATCTAGGAAAAGGCGATAAGGAAGCCTATGTCGCACTTGTTAACAGAGGCAGTCGAATCTTTAACTTCTTTATCATTCCACTGAGTTTTGGACTCATGGTTTTAGGACCAAATGCCATCCTACTTTACGGTAGTGAAAAATATATCGGAGGTGGTATCTTAACCTCTCTCTTCGCTTTTCGTACGATTATCCTGGCCTTAGATACCATTCTTGGTTCCCAAATTCTCTTTACAAATGGCTATGAAAAACGAATCACAGTCTATACAGTCTTTGCAGGATTACTCAATTTGGGCTTAAATAGTCTCCTCTTTTTCAACCACATCGTGGCTCCTGAATACTACTTACTGACAACTATGCTATCAGAGGCCTCTCTACTTGTTTTCTATATCATTTTCATCCATAGAAAACAACTCATCCACTTAGGACATATCTTTAGCTATACTGTTCGATACTCGCTCTTTTCACTTTCCTTTGTAGGAATTTATTTCCTGATTAATTTCTTGTATCCCGTGGATATGGTCATTAATTTGCCATTTTTGATTAATACTGGTTTGATTGTCTTGCTATCAGCCATCTCTTATATTGGTCTACTTGCCTTCACCAAAGATAGCATTTTCTATGAATTTTTAAACCATGTCCTAGCCTTAAAAAATAAATTCAAAAGATCATAGGAGTTTAGAATGAAACAACTAACCATTGAAGATGCCAAACAAATTGAATTAGAAATTTTGGATTATATTGATACTCTCTGTAAAAAGCACAATATCAACTATATTATTAACTACGGTACTCTGATTGGGGCAGTTCGACATCAAGGCTTTATCCCTTGGGACGACGATATTGATTTGTCCATGCCTAGAGAAGATTACCAACGATTTATAAACATTTTTCAAAAGGAAGAAAGTAAATACAAACTTTTATCCTTAGAAACAGATAAGAACTACTTTAACAACTTTATCAAAATAACCGACAGTACAACTAAAATTATTGATACTCGGAATACAAAAACCTATGAGTCAGGTGTTTTTATCGATATTTTCCCTATGGATCGCTTTGATGATCCTAAGATCATTGATACTTGTTATAAACTGGAAAGCTTCAAACTTCTGTCTTTCAGTAAACACAAAAATATTGTCTATAAGGATAGCCTCTTAAAAGATTGGATACGAACAGCCTTTTGGTTGCTCCTTCGACCTGTTTCTCCTCGTTATTTTGCACATAAAATCGAGAAAGAAATTCAAAAATATAGTCGTGAGAATGGACAGTATATGGCTTTTATCCCTTCTAAATTTAAGGAAAAGGAAGTCTTCCCAAGTAGTACCTTCGATCAAACAATCGATCTCCCCTTTGAGAATTTAAGCCTTCCTGCACCTGAAAAATTTGATACTATTTTGACGCAATTTTATGGAAATTATATGACCCTACCACCAGAAGAAAAACGCTTCTACAGTCATGAATTTCACGCTTATAAATTGGAGGATTAGGATGCAGTATTTAGAAAAAAAAGAAATTAAAGAAATTCAACTAGCCCTGCTAGACTATATTGATGAGACCTGTAAGAAACATAATATTCCTTATTTTCTCAGTTATGGAACCATGCTTGGAGCTATTCGCCACAAAGGTATGATTCCATGGGATGATGATATTGATATTTCTCTCTATCGTGAAGATTATGAGCGTTTACTGAAGATTATTGAAAAAGAAAATCACCCTCGCTATAAGGTTCTTTCATACGACACTTCTTCTTGGTACTTCCATAATTTCGCATCGATTTTGGATACTTCTACTGTTATCGAAGACCATGTTAAGTACAAGCGTCATGACACCAGTCTCTTTATTGATGTCTTCCCAATTGATCGCTTTACAGACTTGAGCATTGTCGACAAGAGTTATAAGTATGTAGCCCTTCGTCAACTAGCTTATATCAAAAAATCACGCGCAGTTCACGGTGATAGCAAATTAAAAGATTTTCTAAGATTATGTAGCTGGTACGCCCTCCGAGTGGTCAATCCCCGTTATTTTTACAAGAAAATTGATCAGCTAGTCAAAAATGCTGTAACCAACACTCCTCAATATGAGGGAGGAATTGGTATTGGTAAAGAAGGAATGAAAGAAGTCTTCCCAGTTGATACCTTTAAAGAACTCATCTTAACTGAGTTTGAAGGCCGTATGTTGCCCGTCCCTAAAAAATATGATCAATTTTTAACTCAGATGTATGGGGATTATATGACACCACCATCAAAAGAAATGCAGGAGTGGTATAGCCACAGTATTAAAGCTTATCGCAAAAGCTGATTAAGCAGTAGTTTACAAGAAAAAAATATAAAAGAAGAGAAGATCGTTACACCTTCTCTTTTTTCTATTTAAATTGCTTCTGTAACAAAACTACGGCTTTCCAATACTTTGAGCATGGCGTTAGCTGTATCTAGGGCTGTGAAGAGGGGCACCCCGTGTTCAATGGCTGAACGGCGAATTTGCTCACCATCTTCGTCAGCAGTTCGTTTTGTTCCAACTGTGTTAATGATAGCTTGGATTCTTCCTTTACGAACAAAGCTTGGAATATCCTTATCGTCATCACCAATCTTACCAACAGGTTGGGCTTGCAGTCCATGACTGGCAAAGAAGGCTGCTGTCCCTTCTGTCGCGAGGATTCCATAGCCAATATTTTGGAAACGACGAGCCAAGTCCAAAGCTTCTTCTTTGGCATCATCAGCGATAGTAAATACAACGTTACCAAAAGTTGGCAAGTGTAAGTAAGAAGCTTCAAAGGCCTTATAGAGAGCTTTTTCCAAAGTAGTATCAGAACCCATAACTTCCCCTGTTGACTTCATTTCAGGACCAAGTAAGCTGTCTACCTTAGCTAGTTTGGTAAAGGAGAAGACAGGTGCCTTGATATGAACGCGGGTGCTTTCAGGGTAAAGTCCATCTTGGTAGCCAAGTTCTTCAAGTTTTTGACCAAGAATGAGCTTGGTTGCTACTTGAGCCATAGGGATATTGGTCACTTTAGAAAGAAATGGAACCGTACGGCTGGCACGTGGATTGACCTCAATAACGTAGACTTTTTCATCCTTGATAACAAACTGGATGTTCATCATTCCAAGGCAGTTAAGACCGATTGCTAGACGTTTAGTATAGTCTGCGATGGTTTCATGAACCTTTTGCGACAAGGTTTGTGGTGGGTAAACGGCCATTGAGTCACCTGAGTGGACACCGGCACGTTCGATATGTTCCATGATACCAGGGATAAGGACATTTTCTCCGTCAGAAATAGCATCAACTTCGCACTCTTGCCCAACGATATAAGAGTCGACAAGAACTGGGTGGTCTGGACTAGCCTTAACCGCTGTACGCATGTAAGAACGAAGGTCTTCTTCGTTTTCAACGATTTCCATGGCACGACCACCCAAGACATAAGATGGACGAACAAGGACTGGGAAACCAATCTTGCGAGCTGCAAGCACTGCTTCTTCTTCATTGGTTGCCGTTTGTCCTGGTGGCTGAGGAATATCCAATTCTTTAAGGGCTTGCTCAAAGAGGTCACGGTCCTCAGCTCGGTCTAGGTCAGCAACCTGTGTCCCAAGGATGGTCACACCTGCTTTCGCCAATGTCTCCGCAAGGTTGATGGCTGTTTGACCACCGAACTGAACGATAACACCCTTTGGTTGCTCCAAGTCGATGACATTCATGACATCTTCGAATGTTAATGGCTCAAAGTAAAGCTTATCTGACACAGAGAAGTCTGTTGAAACGGTCTCTGGGTTTGAGTTCATGATGATGGCTTCATAGCCAGCCGCTTGAATAGCCTTAACCGAGTGAACAGTTGCGTAGTCAAACTCAACACCTTGACCGATACGGATTGGACCAGAACCTAGGACTAGTACAGATTCCTTATCAGACTTGATAGACTCATTTTCCCAACCATAGGTTGAATAGAAATATGGTGTTTCAGAGTCAAACTCCGCCGCACAAGTATCCACCATCTTGTAGACTGGGACAATCTTGTTTTCCAAACGAAGTTGACGAACTTGGTCAGCTGTCGTTTCCCAGAGTTCAGCAATCTTACGGTCTGAGAAGCCATTCAGTTTGGCAGTTTTCAAAACGTCTAAATCTTGTGGATGTGCTCCCAGTTCTTGCTCGATTTCAAAGATATGTAAGAGTTTATCAAGATAGAAGATATCAATCTTAGTCAATTCAGCAATTTCTTCTGGTGTATAACCACGACGAATAGCTTCAGATACATAGAAGAGACGGTCATCTTGAGCTTTCACAACCTTTTCAATCAAGGCATCATCAGAAACTGCTGCAAGTTCAGGCATTTCATTGTGGTGAACGCCAATTTCAAGTGAACGACAAGCTTTAAGGAGAGATTCCTCGATGTTACGACCAATCGCCATGACTTCTCCAGTGGCCTTCATTTGTGTACCCAGACGACGCTCCCCTTTTTCAAACTTGTCAAATGGGAAACGTGGAATCTTGGCAACCACGTAGTCGAGGGCTGGCTCAAACATGGCATAGGTTGAACCCGTGACTGGGTTAATAACCTCATCCAAGGTCAAACCGACGGCAATCTTAGCAGCCAATTTGGCAATTGGGTAACCTGTCGCCTTAGAAGCAAGGGCTGACGAACGCGATACACGAGGGTTTACTTCGATGACATAGTATTTGAAGCTATGTGGATCAAGGGCTAGCTGAACGTTACATCCACCTTCAATCTTGAGGGCACGAATGATGCTCAAGCTCGCGTCACGTAGCATTTGGTTTTCATAGTCTGACATGGTTTGGGCTGGGGCAAATACAATGGAATCCCCTGTATGAATCCCAACTGGGTCAAAGTTTTCCATGTTACAAACAACCAAAGCATTGTCGGCTGAGTCACGCATCACTTCGTATTCGATTTCCTTGAAACCTGCGATTGAACGCTCAATCAAACATTGGGTCACAGGTGACAATTTCAATCCATTTTCAGCGATTTCACGCAATTCTTCCTCATTAGCACACATACCACCACCAGTACCACCAAGTGTAAAGGCTGGACGGACGATGACTGGGTAGCCAATTGTTGCTGCAAAGGCAACAGCTTCTTCAACAGTGTTGACAATTTCAGATTCTGGAATTGGTTGGTTGAGCTCTTCCATCAATTGTTTAAAGAGGTCACGGTCCTCCGCTTGGTCGATGGCAGATAATTTAGTTCCCAGAAGCTCAACACCAAGCTCATCAAGGATACCATTTTTAGATAATTCCATGGCCATGTTGAGACCTGTCTGACCACCGAGTGTTGGTAGCAAGGCATCTGGACGTTCCTTACGGAGAATACGAGTCACAAACTCAAGTGTAATTGGTTCAATATAAACCTTATCAGCAATTTCCTTATCCGTCATGATAGTTGCAGGATTTGAGTTAACCAAGACAACCTCATAACCTTCCTCTTTCAACGACAAGCAAGCCTGGGTCCCAGCGTAGTCAAACTCAGCAGCCTGACCAATAATAATCGGACCAGAACCAATCACCATAATTTTTTGAATATCAGTACGTTTAGGCATATATAAGATATTAAGGGCGTCAAGCGGACAAAGCTAAAATAGGAGTTATGACGAAGAACTATCAGTTCTAGGAATAACTATCTTTTTAGCACCGTCCGTAGCCCGTATTCAGTTCAGCAAATACGGACCACCCTTCTCCTTTCTATTCGTCGCCTCACAGGGCGACATTAAATAAGATACAAAGGACGAATAGAAAACGATTGAATTTTAGGAAACCAAGGAAGGTTTGACAATCCAAATTGGTTTCTCTAAATTCCGAGCTTTCCGTCCGTGTTCAGTTACATAAATTCTCCGACAAGCATTTACTCGTTCTTAGTTTGATTGTTTAAAAGCTTCCATCATCTCGATAAACTCGTCAAATAGGTAGCTTGCATCGTGTGGACCAGGGGCTGCATCTGGGTGGAATTGTACAGAAAAACCTGGTTGATATCTGTGGCGCACACCTTCCACTGACTTGTCATTGATTTCTTCGTGGGTAATAATCAAGTGTTCTGGCAAGTCCTCACGGCTAACTGCATAACCATGGTTCTGGCTAGTAAAGTCTACTCGTCCTGTTGCGATTTCACGTACAGCGTGGTTAAATCCACGGTGACCAAATTTCATCTTGTAGGTCTTAGCACCGTTTGCCATTGCAAAGAGTTGGTGCCCCATACAAATACCAAAGATTGGAATTTTTCCTTGCACACCGCGAATCATATCCAGTGCCTGTGGAACATCTTCTGGGTTACCTGGACCATTTGACAACATAACTCCGTCAGGGTTGAGATGGAGAATTTCTTCAGCCGTTGTCGAATAAGGAACAACCGTCACGTTACAGTTGCGTTTAGAAAGTTCACGTAGGATTGAGTGCTTGAGACCAAAATCCACTAGCACTACACTCAAACCAACTCCTGGAGCTGGATATGAAGTTTTAGTAGAAACCTGCTTGATATTGTCTGTCGGCAAAACTGTTGCTTGGAGCTGATCCGTCACATGGTCCATACTGTCCCCAACATGGGTCAAGGTTGCACGCATAGTACCATGCTTACGGATAATCTTGGTAAGAGCACGCGTATCAATTCCTGAAATACCTGGAATTTTCTTGGCTTTCAAAAATTCATCCAGCGTCATTTGATTTCGCCAGTTGCTAGCTCGACGCGCTTCTTCAAAAACAACAACTCCCTTACAAGTTGGAATAATGGATTCGTAATCATCACGGTTAATTCCATAATTTCCTACCAAAGGATAAGTAAAGGTCAAGATTTGTCCATTATAAGACTGGTCTGTGATGGATTCTTGATAGCCGGTCATCCCTGTATTAAAGACGATTTCGCCTGTTACATCAATATCTGCTCCGAAGGCCTTGCCTTCAAATACTGTGCCATCTTCTAATACTAGAAGTCTTTTTGTCATATTTTCACCTCTCGTGGACGCTCACTGGCGTCTTTTAACGTCTTGTGTTTTAGTTGGCGTTTCTACTCGCCAGTACGGATTCTAAGATTGCCATTCGAACAAAAACACCATTGGTCATTTGTTGGACAATCCGTGATTTTGGTGCTTCAACCAAGTGGTCTGCGATTTCTACATCACGATTGACTGGAGCTGGGTGCATAAGGATTGCTGTTTCTTTCAAACGATCGTAACGTTCTTGAGTCAAGCCATGTTGGGCATGGTAGTCTTCTTTTGAAAAGACAGCTCCACTATCATGACGTTCATGTTGCACACGGAGAAACATCATGACATCCACCTGATCAATAATTTCATCAATAGTTACAAACTGTCCATAGTCTGCAAACTCTTGACTTCTCCATTCCTCAGGTCCAGCAAAGTAAAGTTCAGCTCCCAAGCGTTTCAAAATCTGCATATTAGATTTGGCAACGCGTGAGTGGTCCAAGTCACCTGCAATCGCAACCTTGAGACCCTCAAAGTGACCAAATTCCTCATAAATAGTCATCAAATCAAGCAAGCTCTGGCTAGGATGTTGTCCCGAACCATCTCCACCATTGATAATGGAAGTCGTAATCGTTGGACTTGCAATTAACTCTCTGTAGTAGTCAACCTCAGGGTGGCGAATCACACAGACATCCACTCCTAAAGCAGACAGAGTAAGGATGGTATCATAAAGTGTCTCACCCTTATTAACCGAACTAGTTTTCACATCAAAGTCAAGTCGTTCCAATCCCAGTTTAATCTCTGCCACTTCAAAGGACTTATGCGTCCGTGTAGAATCCTCAAAGAAAAGATTGGAAACAATCGGATGGTCCTCGTAGGGAAGCTGAGCTCCGTTTTTAAACTCAATTCCTCGCTTGATCAATTTCATGACTTGATCGACAGTGAGGTCTTCCATGGACACTACATGGTTCAATGCTTGTTGATTTTCTGACATGGCTACTCCTTCAGCTTTCTAAGCTTCTTCAGTAATCAGAACTCTGTCTTGGCCATCAAGTTCTGCCATCTCTACGATGATTTCTTCAGAACGACTAGTTGGGATATTTTTTCCAACGTAATCTGGACGGATTGGCAATTCTCTATGTCCACGATCGACTAGAACTGCTAAACTCACGCGCGCAGGACGACCATGACCGACAATATTATCAATAGCAGCACGGATGGTACGACCTGTATAGAGCACATCATCCACCAAGATAACTTCACGGTCTGTCACATCGACAGAAACCAAAGAAGTATCTTCTCCACTTTTAACATCATCACGGAAAGGTTTCGTATCCAATTCCACAACAGGAACTGAAAGATTTTCTAGCTGTTCCAAACGTTCTTGGATTCGGTGGGCGATAAAGACACCGCGAGTTTTAATACCAGCCAAGACGATTTTATTCAAATCTTTGTTGCGTTCGATAATCTCATAAGTAATACGCGTAATCGCTCGTTTGACGGTCAATTCGTCTACAACTTCTTTTGTCTTCATGACAAACCTCCAAAAAGAAAAGTCTCCTTAAACAAGGAGACTTGAAATGTATAGCTAAGTAAGCCCTACTGCAAACAGTATAGACTTCACCCTTCTACTTTATCACGCTCCTTGCCTGCCTCACGGGACAGGTTTAAAGGAATATTTAGTTATCAATTACTATAGCACAAAGCATGCTTAAAATCAAGCAAAAACTTTTGATGAGCCATCTTATAAATTGCTAAAATCATATAACTGTGGGTACTGGTCACACTCTGGATTTTTAGGATGGCAAATGGCTCTTCCAAAATAAATCATGGCCTGATGGGCAGCTAACCACTGCTCCGGTGGCAAGATATCCATAACCCGTTTTTCCACCTCAAGCGGTGTCGCTGATTTTTTGACGATATCATGGTGTTTGCAAATACGCTCCACATGAGTGTCTACTGCAAAGGCTGGAATTCCAAAGCCCACACTCATGACAACATTGGCTGTTTTGCGACCAACACCTGCTAAACTCTCTAATTCCTCACGTGTTTGAGGAACTTGACCATCAAAATCGTCTAGTAACTGTTGGGCACATTTTTTAAGGAATTTAGCCTTATTTCGATACAGTCCCAGGCGAGAAATGTGTGAAGCAATCTCACTTTCTGTTGCAACAGACATGGCTTGTGGCGTTGGAAAGGCAGCAAAGAGACCTGGTGTGGCCTTATTTACCGCTGCATCCGTCGTCTGCGCTGACAACATGACCGCAACCAAAAGTTCAAAATGATTGGTAAAATCAAGACTGGGCTTGGCATCTGGAAAAAGAGCAATGATTTCTTGTAGCACCTTTCGTGCGCGTTTTTTTGACAAGACCATTATTCGTCTCCATCAAATAGTCCTTGTAAGCCAGCAAAAGGACTGTTTTCTTCTTTCTTAACTGCTTGTTGAGCTTGGTATTCTTCCTCTGTCATGATTTGCCAGTCATTTCCTGACACAAAACCTTGACCAGCCTCTTCTTCAGCAGTCAAGACCTTGATAGGAATGTTTAGTAGGATATTGTCTGACACGCTCTCAGCAAGATCAAGTTCTCCATTTTCGATAGGCAAGACCAAATCATCGTCTAAAACTTCCTGATCTAGTTGGTTAGTTGCGCCTTCCATGAAAACTTCCGTTACTGGATAAGATTCAACTAACTCAACTGGCTCCATACTGCGACTTGAAGCAAGAACAATGGTATAAGATAGTTGATAATCTAAGAAATACATACGGTCTTCGTATTGGACCTTCCCAACCGCAAGGATATCTTTTACATCTAAAATTTCTTGATTACGTGCACGTAGGTCGGCGGCTAGGTCTAACGTTTGTTCAAAATGCAAGCCTTCAGACTGCTTACGAATTTCTTGAATATTTAATTTCATACTTCCTCCATAAAGATTTACTCTCTTGATTATACCATGAAAAGGCTACAAATCAGCCCACCAAACTTTGTAATTAAAACTCGATTTTTTAACATATTTACTATGACATTTTTGTTTTTTAGTGCTATACTATAGGCAATAATACATCAGAGCAAGGAGGATGCTCACATGGAAGACAAAGAACTCATTACTAATGCAACCCAACTCCTATCCGAGTTAAATAAAAGTTTCCAAAGCTGCAAACAGGGTACGGCAGATGATATTCGACTGCAAGAGCTGCTAAATTCTACTCTGCAAGTGCTCAAAAAAGCGGAAAAGTTGGACAACAGTATTTTAATCGACCTTGAGAAATTTTACCAACGTACCAGTCTTCTGATAGGCCTTGGTAGCCTAAAACTAAACGATCAAGCACGTACCGCTTGGCGCAACTATGACAAGTTCCATTACGAGCATGTCAAACACGTACTAACTCTTTATGGACCTGTTTTCGGATTTTAGAGATTAGAATTGTCAGTTTTCTGTTGACAAAATATCCTGAAAGGTATAGTATAGAGATACTAATACTCGGAGGTAAGGGAGACATGAACAACTAAGTCTATCAAATAAAGAACCTTTATTTAGTAGATCTTGTTTTTGTCTCTTTTTGTGTACTCTTTTATGCTCTTTTTCTGGCATTTTATACTCAATGAAAATCAAAGAGCAAACTAGGAAGCTAGCCGCAGGTTGCTCAAAGCACTGCTTTGAGGTTGTAGATAAGACTGACGAAGTCAGTTACATATATCTACGGTAAGGCGACGCTGACGTGGTTTGAAGAGATTTTCGAAGAGTATTAATAGAGTTTTTTGACATAAACTTTGGCTCTACTAGATAAAGTAGAGCTTTTTGTTATGCACTATCGACATTCTAGAAAGGGCAACAATATGATAAAAATCAATCATCTGACCATCACACAAAACAAAGATTTACGAGATCTTGTCTCAGACTTAAACATGACCATCCAAGACGGGGAAAAAGTAGCTATTATTGGAGAGGAAGGAAATGGCAAATCAACCTTACTTAAAACTTTAATGGGGGAAACTTTGTCTGATTTCACTATCAAGGGAGACATCCAGTCTGACTATCAGTCACTGGCCTATATTCCTCAAAAACTTCCCGAGGAGCTGAAAAAGAAAAGTCTACACGACTACTTCTTTTTAGATTCTCTTGATTTAGACTACAGTATCCTCTATCGTTTGGCTGAGGAATTGCATTTTGATGGCGATCGCTTCGCTAGCAACCAAGAGATTGGCAGTCTATCAGGAGGCGAAGCTTTGAAAATTCAGCTCATCCATGAGTTAGCCAAACCCTTTGAGATTCTATTTCTAGATGAACCTTCAAATGACCTAGACCTTGAGACGGTTGATTGGCTAAAAAGACAGATACAGAAGATGAGGCAAACCGTTATTTTCATTTCCCATGATGAAGACTTTCTTTCTGAAACGGCAGACACTATTGTTCACTTGCGACTGGTCAAGCACCGTAAAGAAGCGGAAACACTAGTAGAGCATTTAGACTATGATCGCTATAGTGAGCAGAGAAAGGCTAATTTTGCCAAACAAAGCAAGCAAGCTGCTAACGATCAAAGAGCCTACGATAAAACCATGGAAAAACATCGACGAGTCAAGCAAAATGTAGAAACTGCGCTTAGAGCTACTAAAGACAGTACTGCCGGTCGCCTATTGGCTAAAAAGATGAAAACTGTCCTCTCTCAAGAAAAACGCTTTGAAAAGGAAGCTCAGGCCATGACCCAAAAGCCACTTGAAGAGGAAGAAATCAAACTTTTCTTTTCAGATGTCCAACCATTACCGGCTTCTAAAGTCTTAATCCAATTGGAAAAAGAAAATTTGTCCATTGGCGACCGAGTTTTGGTTCAGGGACTGCAACTAACTGTCCATGGCCAAGAAAAAATCGGTATCATCGGCCCAAATGGTGTTGGAAAATCGACTCTGCTAGCCAAGTTGCAACAACTGCTTAGCGCAAAAAGAGAAATTTCGCTTGGTTTTATGCCACAAGATTACCACAAAAAACTGCAATTGGATTTATCACCAATAGCCTACCTCAGCAAAACTGGAGAAAAAGAGGAACTACAGAAAATCCAATCTCATCTAGCTAGTCTCAATTTCAGTTATCCAGAAATGCAGCATCAAATTCGCTCCTTATCTGGCGGGCAACAGGGTAAACTCCTGCTTTTGGATTTAGTCTTGCGCAAACCAAACTTTCTCCTTCTGGATGAACCCACACGAAACTTTTCACCCACTTCTCAACCCCAAATCAGAAAACTCTTTGCCACCTATCCAGGCGGTCTCATCACTGTTTCGCATGACCGTCGTTTCTTAAAAGAAGTTTGCTCGATCATCTATCGCTTAACAGAACACGGTCTGGAGGTAGTTAATTTAGACGATTTATAAATTTGCAACATAGCAGATAGATGGTGCAAAAACACAATTTTAGGAGAAAACGAAGTAAATCTTCCATAATAAAACGCATAATATCAAGTTTTTGCACACCTGATATTATGCGTTTTTAAGATTTTAAAGACTTTTTCCCAACATTCATTTTACATATGTTTTAAACGTTCAATCCGTTCTGAAATAGGTGGGTGGGTATAAAAGAGTTTTTGGAACCCTCCACCTTTCTTGGGATCATTGATATAAAGTGCACTGCTGGCATCATCAACAGGACGACTCATGGGTTTACTATTATCCAACTTACGTAGAGCATTAATCATCCCTTGAGGATTGCGAGTCAACTCGACACTGGAAGCATCAGCTAGAAATTCCCTCTGACGAGAAATAGCTAGTTGCACCAAGGTTGCAGCGAGAGGTGCCAGTACAATAGCTAGTAGTGAGACCACTAGCATAATGATTTCAAGACCATTTCCATCTCGGTCATCGTCACTTCGTCTGCGACCTGATCCACCCCACCACATCATACGACCTGCCATACTAGAAAGCATGGTGATAGCACTAGCAAGGGCAACAGCAATAGTCGAAATGCGGATATCGTAATTACGAATATGACTGACTTCATGTCCCATAACAGCTTCTAGTTCTTCACGATTCATGATAGCTAGGAGACCTGACGTCGCAGCAACCGCCGCATTTTGAGGGTTAGAACCTGTCGCAAAGGCATTTAAGGCTGGATCATCAATGATGAAAACACGAGGCATAGGAATCTGAGCCACCATAGCCATATCTTCCACTACATGGTAGAGGTCTGGTGCCGTTTGCTCATCAACCTCACGCGCCCCGTTCATGGACATGACAATCTCTGTCGATTGAAAAATCATGGACAAGGCATAGATAAAGCCAATAATCAGTGCGATAATCAAACCACCAAGCCCAGATCGCATAAAGAGGTAACCAACCGCATAGCCAACAAGAGCTAAGAGTAGGAAAAATACCAGCAACAAAATCCAGGTTTTTCGTTTATTGCTTGCAATTTGATCAAACAACATCTTAGTCACCTAAACCGCTAAAATCAACTTTAGGAACTACCTTTTCCTCTTCTGGTGTTTGAAGGAAATCTGCTGCTTTAAATCCAAACATTCCAGCGATAATATTGCTTGGGAAAGTTTCTAATTTTACATTGTAGTTGCTGACAACACTGTTGTAGAGTTGACGAGAGTAAGAAATTTTATTTTCTGTGTTTGTCAACTCCTCTTGCAATTTAACAAAGTTTGCACTAGCTTTCAAATCTGGATAGCTTTCTGCAACTGCAAAAATACCTGAAACCTGACGAGTGAGGGCATCACTAGCTTTCATAGCTTCTGCTGGTGAAGTTGCTGCTGCCACTTGGTTACGCAGTTCTGCTACCTTTTCAAGGGTAGAACCTTCATATTTGGCATAACCTTTTACAGTTTCAATCAAGTTTGGCAAGAGGTCATTTCGACGTTTCAACTGAACATCAATCTGACTCCAAGCCTCCTTTGTTTGCATACGATTCTTAACCAAACCGTTATAGCTAAGAATCACAAAAATAACAACAAGAGCGATAACTCCAAGAATAATCCAAGTCATTATATAAGTCCTTTCTGCTTTTAGATTAGTACCAGTATATCAAATTTTTAATGATTGTGGTAAAATAAGATGATACTAAAGAAGGAAATAACTATGAAACCAGAAACATTTTACGATTTACTAGCTGAGCAAAATCTTCCACTTTCGAACCAGCAAAAAGAACAATTTGAACGTTATTTTGAACTCTTGGTCGAATGGAATGAAAAGATTAATTTAACAGCTATTACGGACAAGGAAGAAGTTTATCTCAAACATTTTTACGATTCGATTGCACCTATTCTGCAAGGCTTGATTCCAAATGAAACTATCAAACTGCTTGATATCGGGGCCGGGGCAGGATTTCCTAGTCTACCAATGAAAATCCTCTATCCTCAGTTAGATGTGACCATCATTGATTCTCTCAACAAGCGCATCAACTTCCTCCAACTGTTGGCTCAAGAACTGGATTTAGACGATGTTCATTTCTACCATGGACGTGCCGAAGATTTTGCCCAAGACAAAAACTTCCGTGCTCAATATAATTTTGTAACAGCTCGTGCGGTTGCCCGCATGCAGGTTTTATCTGAATTGACAATTCCTTACCTTAAAGTTGGTGGAAAACTATTGGCACTCAAGGCCAGCAATGCGCCTGAGGAATTATTAGAAGCTAAGAATGCCCTCAACCTCCTCTTCAGTAAGATCGAAGACAATCTCAGCTACGCTCTACCTAATGGAGATCCGCGCTACATCACAGTGGTAGAAAAGAAAAAAGAAACGCCAAATAAATATCCAAGAAAGGCTGGCATGCCCAACAAACGCCCGCTTTAAATTTTTTAGTAAAAAATATTTACAAAGTCAGCCTCGCTCTTTTATTTTTAGGCTCGGGAAAAAATGATTTACAAAATCATTTTTTTCTGCTATACTATCCTAAGCAAAGGTTTTTAATGTCATCCCGTGAGGTGACGAAGACGCAGAAATACTTAAAACTCTTTAAAGTCTAGATTTTAGAGAAGTCTTACTCTGAGGGCCTATTGCTGTAAAATAATGGGCTCTTTTTTGATGCCCAAAAGTGAGGTTTATATGAAACAAGAATCAACTGTTGATTTGTTACTAGACGTTGACCAACGTCCTTCGGCTGGAAAAGGAATTCTCCTTAGTTTCCAACACGTTTTCGCCATGTTTGGTGCGACCATCTTGGTACCCTTGATTTTGGGAATGCCTGTATCTGTTGCCCTTTTTGCTTCAGGTGTTGGGACACTCATCTATATGATTTCAACTGGTTTTAGAGTTCCAGTTTATCTAGGATCATCATTCGCCTTTATCACAGCAATGTCACTTGCTATGAAAGAAATGGGTGGTGACGTATCTGCTGCTCAAACAGGGGTTATCTTGACTGGTTTGGTCTATGTCCTTGTCGCTGCTGGTGTTCGTTTTGCAGGTACAAAATGGATTGATAAACTCTTGCCACCAATCATCATCGGACCTATGATCATCGTTATCGGTCTTGGACTTGCAGGTTCAGCTGTTACCAATGCTGGTCTTGTAGCTGATGGAAACTGGAAAAATGCTCTTGTAGCAGTTGTTACTTTCTTGATTGCTGCCTTTATCAATACAAAAGGAAAAGGCTTCCTACGAATCATTCCATTTCTCTTTGCCATTATCGGTGGTTACCTCTTCGCACTAACTCTTGGTTTGGTTGACTTTACACCAGTTCTAAAAGCTAACTGGTTTGAAATTCCTGGTTTCTACTTGCCATTTAATACTGGTGGTGCCTTTAAAGAATACAATCTTTACTTTGGTCCAGAAACCATCGCTATCTTGCCAATCGCTATCGTAACAATTTCTGAACACATCGGAGACCATACTGTTTTGGGTCAAATCTGTGGCCGTCAATTCTTGAAAGAACCAGGTCTTCACCGTACTCTTCTTGGTGACGGTATCGCAACTTCTGTTTCTGCCTTCCTTGGTGGACCAGCCAATACAACTTACGGAGAAAATACAGGGGTTATCGGTATGACTCGTATCGCTTCTGTCTCAGTTATCCGTAACGCTGCCTTCATCGCGATTGCCCTTAGCTTCCTTGGTAAATTCACTGCCTTGATTTCAACCATTCCAAATGCTGTACTTGGTGGTATGTCAATCCTTCTCTATGGAGTTATCGCCAGCAACGGTTTGAAAGTCTTGATCAAAGAACGTGTTGATTTCGCTCAAATGCGTAATCTAATCATCGCAAGTGCTATGTTGGTCCTTGGACTTGGAGGAGCTATCCTTAAACTCGGTCCAGTTACCCTTTCAGGTACTGCCCTATCAGCCATGACAGGAATCATCTTGAACTTGATTTTACCATATGAAAATAAAGACTAAAAGTCTAAACATATCAAAAAACGAGCATTTCCAATTACGGAAGTGCTCATTTTTTTGATACTTAGAAGTGAGTGTATCCCCTCTAACGCTGTTTAATATAGTTCCCCTACTCTATACTCAACCCATTCCTTTTCCTTCACTGGGTAAATCTTAGCAACTTTTGTTTCCTCATCATACACTACGACAAAATGCCCTTCACTATTCCAAAATTTACCTAAAATTGTACCATCATTTAAATTAGTACGTAACTTGCCTTCTTGACTTACTGCGCTTTCTGTTTGTGCTATTTTAGGCTCTTTACTATCTAACCCAACAGTTACAAAACTTGACCCTATAATAATAAATAAGCAAAACACTACAGCCCCAAACCCTACAAATTTAAACAAATTATAATCCCCATTATCTCTTTTCATGTTATCTTTTTATCTCTCTTTCTAACATCCCCCTAGAAGGCTCTCACAAGCCTCCTACAGCGTTTTAATACAGCTCACCCACACTCATAAGCTCCCATTCAGAAAAATCAACTTGGAAGACTTCTGGGGCTTTTGTAGTACCATTGTACACTACTATAAAATAGCCTTTTTCATTGTAAAACTTACTCAAAATCTCAGCGTCTTTCATTTCTGCTTTCAATCCACTATCTTCTATCTTTTTATTTATCTGTTGCTCTGTTTCTACTTCATTATTTCCTTGAGTTCCTAAGATATAACCACCAAAGCTTACCCAAAAGAAGATAAAAAGCATAAATACAATAGTTGCATATTTCAAAAAATTTAGTTCTTTCATTTCTTTATTATTCCTTTTTGTGTTAGTTGATACTATTTATATAGTTTTCTTAGTTCCTTAAATCCCAAGGGGTAAAAATAACCCCTTGCAGCCCCACCATTTCATCAAGCCATCTAGAGAAATTGGCTTCTTTTGTCTCATCATCATACCACTCAAAATCTTCAATATAAGTTGAGTTTGCGATTAGCTTGAGACGATTGTTTTGGTATTGGGGATCTAAATAGAATAGGGGGACCTCTTCACTATACAAGTTAGCGAGGAGCCGAACTCTTTTTGTATATTCTAATCGTTTTATTGAACCACTTTTTGAGATAGTTCTAGTGTATATGTTTTATATAATTGATGGCAAGCTTGATTCTCTCCTGCATTAATCAAGGAAACACAAGGTAAGACAAGTTCTGACCAGATAGACTCTAGTATTTCCTCACGATTTGGATGTTCATCTAACTTGGCAACAATTTGAGGAGCCATCTTATAGTAGGATTCAATTTCCTCCTGACCACCATCTTGCAAGGCTAGATAAGAATCCCTGAATTTTCTCAAAGTCATCAATTCATCGCAGTCATCTGCCAATCCCTTGTAAGTTACCGCTGCTTCTGTCAAATAACAACCTCTTTGTTCAATTTGATAATAAGCATCTGGTTCACCGAAAAATCCAGTTTTAGAGCGCACATATCTCTCTGCATCACTCCTACGTTGAAAAATAGCTACTTCTCTTCCCTTACGATATACAACAAATTCCATTTCTTTTTCCTCACTATCTTACAATATTTAATAATTCCTCGTAACTTGAAACCACATCATAGATGTGCTGATCATTAATCGATCCAGCTTGAACTAACGCTTTAAAGTGAGCACGCGCACATGCAATTTTTGCTTGCTCAGCTTGTTTTAATTGAAGACTAGACATAGAGCCTTTCGTTTCTGCAACAAAATAGATATGCTTGACACTTCCTTCACGGAAGGCGATTGCCCAATCAGGATTATAGTTTCCAAGTGGAGTCGCAATACTGAACTTCCCTGGTAACTTCACATAAACACGAACATCCTCGTATTGTTCCAACGATTCTTTAAAGGTCTTCTCCGTATTTGAATCAACTTTTACAAAATTGTAAATTCCTTTTTTGGATTCAAGTAAGTGATCATCTGATCTGTTAGCAGTTTCAGGATTATCATAAAACAAGTCCATATCATACTCTTCATTTAACACATTATACTGAATATGCTTGATAATTTGACTTGCTTTTTGTTCATTAATGAGCTTCGAAACCTTAAGAATAAACTCTTCTGGATTCTGTTTAAACTTGTCAAATTGGTAGACATAGATTTTACTTAATATTTCCGCAACCAACTTACGAGTTAAACCAGTCTGCTCAGCAACCTCCCCTAACAAATCATATTTGGTCATAATCTGCGAACCAGTTAGATACTCTTGCTGACGATCATTCTCAGCCACTGTCAGATGGAGACCTTCTTCCTTACTCATCTCAGTAGCGCTTGCTTGAGTTATATGAAAGCTTGGTTTGCTGACGACTAATTTCTCATTGATATAGTCAACCGAATGTTTTACCAATTCCGCATCATCAAACTCTACTTGGTAACTCGTCTTACGATTGATTTGCTTCCAGAGATTTAAAAATTCTTTTCGGGCAATATTTTCTTGATTGACCTCATTTGAGAATTGAATTACCGCATTATTCGCATTTTCAATTTCATACTGTCCAGCATGATAAACGCTCTCCAATATCTCTACCAACTTATCCTCATAACCTGCTAATGTCTCAGACAGTTTCAACTGATGATTTTCTTTTGCAGTAAAATATTCTGTTGTTAATTGTCCTTCACGGTCTATATAGCCTTGTCGAATTAAATCAAAGTGAATCGAATCTGCTTGTTCCTTGGTAATACGTATTGTTTGTCCTTCTTGATTGGTTAGAACTTTATTTGTAAAGAGAGTAACGTCCACTTTTGAAGGACGATCTGCTAAGAGTTCTTTGATTTCTTCTTGTAGACTTCGAGCAAATTGATCATAACTTTCATTTGCAATTACTGTCAGTTTATTGATTTCATGAACATCATTTCCTAAGAGTTCAAAATCCTGACGAATTCCATTTTGATCAACTGCCAAACGCATACCACGACCAATTTCTTGACGTTTACGAGTCTCTGCTGAAGATTGCTTCAGCGTACAGATTTGAAAGACATTTGGGTTATCCCATCCCTCTTTTAGAGCTGAGTGAGAAAAGAGGAAACGAACCGGCTCTTCAAAGCTCAATAAACGCTCCTTGTCCTTCATAATCAAGTCATAGGCATCAGTGTCATTTGAAAGATTGTTCTTCTTTTCACTGGCGGATTTATAGTCCACAAAAATGGTCTTATCTGACTTCTTCACTTTATCTACCGAAAAGTAACCAGCATGAACTGAATTTCCTTCAAGATTAGCCTCCAAATACCTACGATAAGGAGTTGGTTCCTGTGTTCGGATAAACTGGTTTACTTGATTTCGGTATTCTTCTTCAAAAATCTGAGCGTATTCACCATTATAGGCATCATTATGTTCATCATATTGCTTATACTTGGCCACTTCATCGATGAAAAATAATGATAATACTTTAATTCTTCGATTGTACAGTTTACTTTCTTTTTCGATATGACTTTTTATAGTCTCTCGGATTTGAATTCTTCTGATGCTCGACTCATCCACTTCCCCTATCACTTCACCGACATGAAGTTCTTGCGTCACACCAACTTGAAGTTTGTTCTCTCTTGCATCAAAGTGACTAAGGGTCATTCCTTTATAAGCAGATAAACTCCCTGATTCAGCATACAAATCAAAGGGTTCATCTACTACCTTCAATTTCCGTTTGACACCTGACTGCGTTTTTACTTCAAACTCAACTTTTGCTTTGGGGGCTCCTGTTTTTTGTGGAATGATTTCTTGTAGATATAGATAGCCTTGTGTCCCGGTCGTCCCAGTTTGCTCAATAGCCTTAACCGCAATCTTCTTCACTAATTTTTGATTATAAGCATCCATGGCATCCAATCTATAAACCATATCATGCTTTTCCTTGTGGGTAGCCGAATAACGTAGCGTAAACAATGGCTTGAAATCTTTTAGTCTTTCCTTGGTCTGTTTCCCTTCAACAGACTGAGGTTCATCAATAATCATAATCGGATTCATAGCTGCCAGTACATCAATTGGACGACGCCAACGGAAGTTCTCACGTTCTGAATGAATCAGATCTTTTTCTTTTTTATTGAAAGCTTGAGAGTTGATGACCATGATTTGAAGGTCTGACGAATTGGCAAAACTATCCAAATCACCTAAACGTGAAGAATCGTAGACAAAATAGCGTGGTTGTTTGCCGTACTCCATCTGAAAGTGACTTGACATGATCTGTAGAGATTTGAGAACTCCTTCACGAATGGCTACACTTGGAACGACAATGACAAATTTAAGCCAGCCATACCGTTTATTCAACTCCATAATTGTACGGATATACGTGTAGGTCTTCCCTGTTCCCGTCTCCATCTCTATGGAAAAATTGTAAGCTTCTCGTCCAGCAATCATATCAATCGATAGTTTATCAGAAGGACGTAAACCATAACGAGTTTGCATAGTATGAACATTTTCTCGTATACTTGCTTGACTCAATTGAATCGGTGCATTTCGATAAGCATCTAAAACCAAATCTACCTCATCTGACTTGAGACGACCTGGATCCGCCATATACTTAACTCCAGCATTTTTGGCTTGCCCTTGAAATAAATCTGCAATAGCACTAACCGCATCTAACTGGAATTGTTGTTTTTTAAATTGTAGTTTCATAATTCTATATTCTTTTTATTAAATTCACATAAACTATTTCACATCTATAACTATATTTAATAGTTACGCCATATTGTATTTCTTTTTAATTTCTTTCATTTTTGATGGTGTAATATCGTTAAAATACTCTTTTTCCCACTTCATTGCTTCACTAAGTACACGACAAATAGAAATAAGTTTTTGATTATCTTCTTGTATCTTTCCGACTTCAACTTTCTTTATAGTATCTTCAAGTTCTTTAATGAATTCTATGGCTAAACTATGTATTTCATTATTAGATAAAAAATATAATTTAGTTATAATTTCATCAATTGCCTTATGTTGCTTTTTTAGATTAGAAATTGTATGATTTGCAAGTAAGTACTCCAAAGGCAGAATAAAATCACTATACAATATCATCCTTTTTTCAAATAAATGTTGTTTTAAGTTATCTTTAAAAGCACGTCTAGTAACCCAGATTGCAATACTGATAGAAACAATAATCGCCATCGAATCTACTATAATCCCTCCGATACTTATCCAATTATCATTTGTCAGCTGATAGAACATAGCCTACACCACCTTCACTTTGGTATGAGGTGATAATTCTTTGAATATTTCACTTACGTTAATCTTATCTGCTGAATTGGCAAATGAACTATCACGGAAAACAGCACGAAGTGGTTGTGCTTGAGCGATATGACGGATTACTTCTTCTGATATTTCATCTTCAAAACAAGCCATGAGCGAACCTTGATCTACGTCATAGACTTCCGCTCCTGCTACTTTCTCCAAGTCAATGGCTAGTGACAATTCCATTCCCCATGTCAGCATAACTTGGAAAAGTAAATCAAGGCCAGTACGTCCTTCCTTGATATTGGATATACTATCGAACAAGTCGGCTTGGACAAATTGACCAGGATGAGCTGAAACATCCTTAAAATTAGAAGAATCTAGTTTGTAAGCCTTAAATCCAAAGTCCTGCTTGCCAACCAACTCTGGATGCTCCTCCTGAATCTTTGCAGCAGCGCGACGAATCCGCTCACGTGAAATTTGGTCAATGGTTTCATAACCTGCTTCTTTAGCAGCAGATTTTTCAGCAACTGCTTCATCCAACGTACACAAGATAAACTTGCGACTTCCACCATCTTCCGCATTCAATTGCATAACTGCGTCTGCCGTAGTGCCAGAACCACCGAAGAAGTCCATAATCGCTATATTTTTGTTTTGTTGTGTTTGGACTAGCTGTTTAATTAATTGCGTTGGCTTAGGGTATGAGAATATCTCACTCAAACCTAATTGCTCTATTCTCTCCTTACCTTCCTCAGAAAGAACTTTAATAATCGAATAAACTTTTGATGTAGCCTCAGACAAAGGAGTTAAACTGTACATAATGTGTTTACCATTTTCTCGTTTTTCTAAGAATATTTCTCCCGATTTTAATTTAAAATCTATTTCATCTTTTGTTTTTTTTCCTTTAATTTCAAGAGCATCTTCATAATATAGCCTTCTTTCTGTACCTTTTTCATACTTTCCAAATTGTTTTCGATAAATATCGTCATTTTTTAAATATTGAATTCCATCTTTTTCGATAATTTTACCCTGAACAACTTTAGGTTTTATTAAAGGAGAAACCAAACTAATATTTTTTCCATACACATGAATAATATCGTGACCTTTTACAACATATTTTGCTTGTCCACCACCTTTTGCCCTCTGATGAACTAGCGAAGCTACAAAATTCTCTTCCCCAAATATCTCATCACAAACAGCCTTCAAATTGGCTTGTTCATTATCATCGATAGAGATAAAGATAACACCTGAATCCTTGAGGAGATTACGCGCTAGACGGATGCGTGGATACATCATATTGAGCCAGTCTGAGTGGTAACGGGCCGAAGTCTTTTCGTTTTTTGTAAGCCCAACTACCTGGCGACCTTCTTCATCCAAAAGTTCCATATCTTCTTTCAGTTCTTCATCTGTTTTTTGGAACTTATCAGAATATACAAAGTCTTTCCCTGTATTATAGGGTGGATCGATATAAATCATATCGATTTTTCCTAGATAGGATTCTTGTAGGATTTTTAAGACTTCTAAATTATCCCCAGTAATAAAGACATTTTCACTGTTTTCAAAGTCAACACTTTCATCAAGATCTGGTCTTAAGGTTTTGGTAGTTGGTCGCCCAGCTTCTGCAATAGCTTCACGCTTTCCAACCCAAGTAAACTCATAGGATTCTCGACCATCCACAATTTCCTCTGACAAAAACTGTTTAAGTTTCTCAAAGTCAATAGCAGGACGTAATTTGCCGTATTCATCCCTCTTTTCCGTCAGAACTTCAGGAAAAAGTTGACCAATTTTTGAAATATTATCTGTAAAAACATCTTTTGAAGTGAGAGTTAATTTCTCAAGTCCAGAGTTTTCACCTGTTTGCTGTGCTGTGCTGTGCTGTGCTGTGCTGTGCTGTGCTGTGCTGTGCTGTGCTGTGCTGTGCTGTGCTGTGCTGTGCTGTGCTGTGCTGTGCTGTGCTG